>CAZRMB010000093.1:0-8680 GCA_964600925.1 uncultured Syntrophomonas sp. | reverse complement strand
AGATAACCTCTTTTACGGGCAATTTCAGCCAGCATCTCTTCTGCATCCAATTGAACATTTTCCACTTTATAGCGGGCAAAGAAAATCTGTGGAGATTTAGCCTGCAGCGTTTTTAGAAGATAAAGGGCTACATTGTATTCCTCATAGGAATTTTCCCCGACGATGTGCAACAAGGCCAGTTTCAAGCCCTGCTCTTCCTCCTCAACCTTGGGCCACATCAAACCCGGGGTATCCATAAACTCTATATCCTCTCGTATCCGTACCCACTGTTTGCCGCGGGTCACGCCCGGTTTGGCACCGGTTTGGGCTACCTTTTTCCCCACCAGGCAGTTTAGAAAAGTCGATTTGCCGATATTGGGCACGCCCACCACCATAACCCGTGGGCTTCTTACCCGTCGTCCTTTGCTCAACATTTCCTCAGCCTGCTGTTGATAAACACTTTTTATTAGTTGTAGCACTTCCTTGGCTCCTTTGCCGGAGCTGGAATCCATAGCCGCGCAGGGACAGCCGTCCTGCTGGAGACGTTGCAGATATTGCTGGGTTAATGATGGCGAGGCCAGATCCATTTTGTTAAGGATAAAAATAATTTTTTTTCGGCTTATCATTCTTTCCAGATCAGGATTGCGGCAGGAAAATGGCGCGCGCGCATCCAGCAACATCAGTACGATGTCAACCAGTTTAATATTTTCGGCAATTTCTCTTTTGGCCTTGACCATGTGCCCCGGATACCAGTTAATAGCCATTCAAGCCCACCTCCTTGCGAATTGTGCTGAGAAAAAAAGAGAATACCGCATGGTATTCTCCTTCTCATTCATTAAAATCTTGCTTAGAATCTGCTCTTTTCCTTTACGCGGGCTTTCTTTCCAGTCAGGCCTCGCAGATAGAACAATCTGGCCCGGCGCACTTTACCCCTGCGGGTCACTTCTATTTTCGCTATTTTGGGGGTATGCATGAGAAAGGTTCTTTCCACGGCAACGTTGTAAGAAATCCTCCGTACGGTGAAAGTCTGTGACAGACCAGTACCTCTGATTTTCATGACGACACCCTCAAAAAGCTGAATCCTTTCACGAGTACCTTCAACAACCTTAACATGTACTTTAACGGTATCACCAGGCCCAAAGCGCGGCAAATCCTTCTTGTACTGTTCTTCTTCGATTGATTTGATAATGTCTTGCACGATTTCAACCTCCTTCCAGCAGGCGTTCATACATGTCGCTCATGCAGCGGACCACCTTTAATTACAGAACATGCCTATTTTAACACAGGATTTGATCAATCACAAGGAAAAACTATTACTGAAACCAAAATTCCCCCAACAATCGATCTATGATGATAGATACTGCGCTGCGGACTGACAGATGGTTGTAATCACTGTCTGGAGCAATCGGTTCAAGAATATAATCACATTGTTCCAGCAGTGTCCGCTCCATGCCCCAGCCGGTGCCAAAGAGCAGCAAATAAACTTTGTCATCGGAGAAGATTTCTTGTTTCAGACTGCGATAGGAAATCGTATTCGGATAGCGCCGCGCATCTGTGGCTACGGTCAGCACCTTTTGGCCGGTTTCCTTTTCGATTTCGGCTACGACCTGCGCCAGATTTTCCGCCCGGTGCAAAATTTCGAAAGCTTCCCTGCGGTCAGGATTGTAGGTTCCTCCATAACCTTCCTGCCAATAGGACAGGATGTCGCCGATCAACTGTTGCTGATTGGCGGAGGGATGAATGACATAAAATCCGTCGGCATTGTAGGTACGAGCTGCCCGGGCGATATCATGCAGATCGAGATTGGTCACGGACGTGGTCACGACATCCATACGTTTGTTATACATGGGATGATGCAGGAGAGCAATATATACTTTAGCTTTTCGCACCTTTATCCTTCTTCCTGACAAACAATAATTCTTCCAGCAGCATACGCTCTTCCGGATCATAATCCCGATTCAGCAGCAGATCCGGCCTTTTTAGCAAAGTCCTTTGCAGACTCAGCTTCTTACGCCAGCGGCGGATCTCTTCATGGTGACCGGAAAGCAATACGGGCGGCACTTCCATATCGGCAAAACAGCGCGGTCTGGTATACTGTGGGTATTCCAGCAGATCTTGCGTAAATGATTCGTCCCGCGCCGAATCATCATCACCCAGCACGCCGGGAATAAGCCGGGCTACCGCATCCACCACCACCATGGCCCCCAGTTCCCCGCCGGTCAGGATATAATCACCGATGGATATTTCTTCGTCAATAAACATCATCGCCCGTTCATCTATGCCCTCATAGTGTCCGCAGAGCAGGATCAGGTGTTCTTCTTCGGCCAGCCGGGTCACGACCTTCTGGTCAAGGCGCTGTCCCTGCGGCGACAGGTAAACAACTCTGGCGGGTGCGTCTTTGACATGCTGAATGGCACGAGACAGCACATCTGCTTTCATAACCATCCCCGCACCGCCGCCATAAGGATAATCATCCACCTGCTGGTGTTTGTCCAGGGCAAAATCCCTGATATTGATCGTATTTATCTGCAACAGATCGTTTTGCCGGGCCCGGCCAATGATGCTCTCATTAAACGGCGACGAAAACATTTCCGGGAAAAGCGTTAAAATGTCTATGCGCATAGCGACTCCTAAAACAGTTTAATAATTATTGTCAAAAAAATATCGCTGTCTGAATGCGGCTTGCTAATCCAGCAGTCCGTCCAGCAGCTTGACCGTCATCTTTTGGGCGGTCAGGTCGATATCCAGAATAACGTCCTTTATGGCCGGCAGCAGGATTTCGCCGTAGGCCTCTGAATTTACCGCATACACATCGTTGGCTCCGGTTTCCAGTACTTCTTTCAGTACTCCCAGATAGCCTTTTTCCATATCATAAACTGCCAATCCCACCAGTTGAAAATGGTAATAATAACCGGGGGGCAGCGGAAAAATGTCTTTTTCATCGACACCCAGCAAGGCATTGCGGTACGATTGGGCTGTTTCCAGATCATCAATGCCTTCCAGTTTCATCAGCAGCATATCTTTGTAGGGGCTGCACGACTCAATTTTATGCCGGGTGACTTTTTTCCCCTGACTTAAATCGATTTGCTCCAATTTTTGAAAGCGCTCGGGGAAATCGGTCAGGGGCTGTACTTTTAGGGTTCCTTTATAGCCATGGGTGCCTACGATCCTGCCAATACTGACTAATTCATTCGCATCCATTGCATCATCTCCAAACATAGGATCTTAGGGTTTCGAAAAAGCCCCCGATCAAAATGAGAAAAAAGGTTAAAAGCAAGACAAGCGGAAAGCCCGTGATGCGGTATAAGGTATGGGGACACACCCCTCAAGGGGAATGTCCCCGTAATAAGTACATCGATTGAACGGGCTTCCATAGTTAACACAGCTATTAGCCTTTTTAACGATCCGGGACTAATTGATTAGCCCTATCTCATTATTTCCACCGTAACTCTTTTTCCTTCTTTGGCGGCAGTAGCTTTGGTCAGGGTGCGGATCGACTGGGCAATTTTGCCCTGTTTCCCGATCACTTTGCCCATATCTTCGGGAGCTACCCTGAGTTCAATAATGTTTGATCTCTCACCATCGACTTCGGTGACCTGAACCTGATCAGGATTATCCACCAGTGCGTGGGCAATAAATTCAACCAGCTCTTTCACTAATGTTCACCCCCCTGGGTCTTTTGACCCTACTTGCGGCTTTCCGCAAACTTGCTCATAATCCCCTGTTTCTGTAAAAGTGATTTTGCTGTATCTGAAGGTTTTGCACCGGTTGCCAGCCATTTCAGTGCCTTTTCTTCATCAATCTTAATCGTAGCCGGATCAGTTGAAGGATCATAATAACCGATTTCTTCAATAAAGCGTCCGTCACGGGGTGATCTAGCATCTGCTACGACCATTCTGTAAAAAGGATTTTTCTTGGCTCCCATTCTTTTTAAGCGAATTTTTGTTGCCATATTGTCACCTCCTTGTTGTTATCTCTACTTTATTAGAACCGCGGCATTATGCCGGTCAGGCAGCCGCAGCAAAAGTAAGCTGTTAAATATCTTACTGCAGGGGAAATTTCATACCGGGGGCAAAACCTCGTTTGCCCTTTTTGCCGGTTGCATCCGTCAACTGTTTCATCAGTTTGCGGGAATCTTCAAATTGTTTCAGCAAGCGGTTCACATCCTGTACTCTGGAACCGCTGCCCTGAGCGATTCTTTTTTTGCGGCTGCCGTTGAGGATAGCCGGATTGCGCCGCTCATTGACCGTCATTGATTTAATGATCGCTTCCACATGCAGCAGCTCTTTTTCATCAATCTGGGTATCCATACCCTTCAACTGCTTGCCCATCCCGGGGATCATACCGAGCAGATCCTGCAGCGGCCCCATTTTTTTGACCTGCTGCATCTGATCCATAAAATCCTCCAGGGTAAATTCCTGCTTGCGGATCTTCATTTCCATTTCACGGGCTTTTTTCTCGTCAAAGTTCTCCTGGGCCTTCTCTACCAGACTGAGGATATCCCCCATACCCAGGATTCGTGAAGCCATTCTGTCCGGGTAAAATGTTTCCAGAGCATCGAGCTTTTCACCCATGCCGACCAGCTTGATCGGGCGCCCGGTCACAGCTTTTACGGAAAGGGCAGCTCCGCCGCGGGTATCACCATCAAGCTTGGTCAGGATCAGCCCGGTAATGCCCAGTTGTTCATTAAATGATTCGGCTACCGTAACCGCATCCTGGCCGGTCATGGAATCAACCACCAGCAGGGTTTCATGCGGCTCGACCACCTTTTGGATATTGACCAGCTCTTCCATTAATTCCTCGTTGATATGGAGCCTTCCGGCGGTATCAATAATAATGATGTCGCGGTTGTTGCTGCGCGCGTATTCAAGCGATGCTTTGGCAATATTGACCGGGTTTCCCTGTCCCATGGAGAATACCGGCACGCCCAGTTGTTCTCCCAAAACCTGCAGCTGTTTGATCGCCGCAGGACGATAAACGTCGGCAGCTACCATCAGCGGCCTGCGTCCCTGTTTAACCAGATTGCGGGCCAATTTGGCAACCGTGGTGGTTTTGCCGGCCCCTTGCAATCCGACCGCCATAATCACCGTCGGCGGTTTGGAGGACAGGTTCAGTTTGGTTTCACTGCCGCCCATCAATTGGGTCATTTCGTCGTAGACAATTTTGACGATCTGCTGTCCGGGGGTAACACTCTGGATAACTTCCTGTCCAACTGCCCTTTCGCTTACAGCAGCAACAAAATTTTTCACAACTTTATAATTAACATCTGCTTCAAGCAAAGCCAGGCGTACTTCCCGCATGGCAACTTTAACGTCTTCTTCGGAGATTTTGCCTTTGCCGCGCAGTTTCCTGAAAACTTCCTGCAAGCGGTCGGATAGTCCTTCAAATGCCACAATATCTCTCCTTTTCTACAGCAGCTCGATCGTTTCGTGTAAGACCTGACGTGCCTCATTCAGCCTGCCAGCGTCATTTTCATCGTGTTCCAGCAGTTCACAGACCTTTTCCAGGTTGCCGCGCGTCGTTCTAAATTTCTCCAGCAGCCCTAATTTGGCTTCATATTGCAGCAATTGGTGTTCAGCTCTTTTGATCAGGTCATAAACCGCCTGGCGGGTGGTATTCATATCATCAGCTATTTCTGATAAAGTAAAATCGTTTTCATAATAATCTTTTAAAATGCGGCGCTGTTTTTCAGTGAGCAACGCCCCATAGAAATCATTCAGCAGCACAAATTGCTCAAGTTTTTCCAGCATTTCATGATCTCCTTGTGTAAAGTATTTTTACTTTACTTATGCTATTTTAATAAGCCGCTACGCTGCTGTCAAGTTTTTCATCAATTAAAAAAGTCAAAAATGAAACCCGGGGCTTTTTTATAAGACCCGGGCTCATGACGGGATCAGGATTCGATCACCACAACTTATACATACATGGCTTCGATTTCTTTTTTAAAATGTTCAAAAATCACCCGATTCTTAAGTTTGAGGGTGGGCGTCATTTCCCCTTCCTCTTCACTGAAGCGTCGTTTCAAAATGGTATATTGCTTGATCGTTTCATAATCTTCCAGGTAGGAGTTGATGCGTTCGATCTCACCCGCCATCAATTCTCTGACCATGGGATTATTGGCTACATCTTCACCCACTTCGACACAGGCCTGGGCGCCGTTGATCTCCGCATAAACAAGTTTGCTTTCATCATAGGTGTAGCCCTTTTCCTTCAACATGTACAGAATCATATCAAAGCTTGGGACCAGCAGGGCGGATATGAATTTGCGGTCATTGCCCAGCACCAGCACCTGTTCAATGAAGGGACTGTTGACAAAATGCGCCTCAATCTTAGCCGGAGCCACATTTTTGCCGGTATCCATAACAATAATATACTTTTTGCGATCTATGATGCGCAGGAAACCCTCATCATCAAATTCGCCCAGATCACCGGTCTTAAACCAGCCATCCGCAGTAAAGGCCTCCTCGGTTTCCGCCGGGTTTTTATAATACTCACGAATAATACCGATGCCGCGTACCAGGATCTCCCCGTCTTCTGCCAGTTTGGCTTCGACGCCGGGAACCATTTTGGCCAGCCAGCCGATTTTGGTAGCATTGGGAGCGCCATGGCTGATACCTGCTGCAGTTTCAGTCAAGCCCCAGCCATTCAAGAGCGGAAAATTGAGGATAAGAAAATTGCGGTGCAATTCAATGGGCAGTGCTCCACCGCCTGAATAGGCTATCTTAAGTCTTCCTCCCAGCAACTGACGCAGTTGGCTGAAGACCATGGCATCAGCCTTGAGGAAATCGGCTTTGAGTTTTTCATCCATGCCGATGGTGGGATCAGCGGTTAAGTCGACAGCGCCATTAGACCCGGTCCGGTGTTCCAGCGCTTTTTTCCCGACTTCAAGAGCCCATTCATACAGTTTTTTACCATCCGGGCTGCTGGAGTAAGCCGCTCTGAAACCGGAGAAAATGCGGTCCCACAGTCTGGGCACCAGCAGCACCCAGGTCGGTTTAATGGTTTGAATGTCCTGGACCAGCGTAGTTGGCTTCTGGGCATAGCCGATGCATCCGCCCACGGCGATCATGGCCAGATACGAATTATTGCGTTCCCAAATATGCGACAGCGGCAGCAGGGAGAAAGCCACATCATTAAAGCTGGCACTGTAACCGCCAATGGTCATATGTTTCAAGCTTCGGCTCAGGGCCCCGACCAGATCCTGCTGGCTCAAAAGGCTTCCCTTTAAGTCGCCGGTTGTCCCGGAAGTATAAATAATGCTGGAAGGATCATCGCCGGTAATGGATTCCCAGGTGCGTTTGTGGATGCCCCAGTCTTTGGCCAGCAGTTGTTTGCCCAACTCTCTCAACTGGTCTATGCTGATGATCCGATCATCGTTGCTGACATAACCAGATTCCAGAACGACTACTTTGTCCAGACCCGGCATCTGCTCCCATACCGAAGCAACCTTGTCAGCAATGCTGCCGTTGCCGGCGAGCAAATACCTGGCTTCGGAGTGATTGACGATAAATGCTGTTTCCGGAGCGGAAAGACTCGGATATACCGTAACGGTCACACCCCCGACAGTTTGGATGGCAAAATCAGCCCAGGCCCAGGGGGCACTGGTATGGGCCATCAAACAAACCCGGTCTGCCTTGTTGAGACCCAGCTGTAATAGGCCACAGCCCATTTTCTCGACGATCTCAGCAAAGCCGTTATAGTCAAGGGTCATATAATCTTCGCCCACTCTGTATTTCAAGGCTGGACGCTCACCGAAATTTTCAACCGTATTGTAAAACATTCTGGGAATTGTATGTACCTGTTCCTGAAAAAGTTCAAACATAGCCAAGCCCTGATCCATTAATAATCCCTCCATATTCTTATTGTGTGTTTCCTACTGCGTTGTAACCTCCTTTCCGTTCAACCTAAAAACGTGCATATTTATGGTTTTTTATAATAAATATTATAACGTATGCGAAATAATAATTGCAAAAATTCAATCAACTTCCGATTCTTATTAAAACCTATTTATGAAGCTCGTATCAGCCGCGATTTCGGCACGACTGGGGTTGATAATCCCCGCTATTTGTCTTAATAATCACATCAGCACCGCAATTTGCGGGAATATTGTATTTGTATATTTATCCCATATTGTTATAATACAAAAAAGCATACCCTTGCAGGAGGTTTTAATGGCGTTAAAATTAAGAATTCCCGGCTTGCTGGCAGCTCTGCTGCTGCTGCTTTTTTGCCTGGCCCGGCCATTTTGGTCTGAACCTACGCAGGCCCAGGTAAAAAATAGCAAAAACATACTGGAGGAGCAGGTCTTCCAGAACACAACAGCCAGCTTTGCGCTTTTTAAAGACTTGACTGGAGATGTACAATATCGAAGAGATTCCATTTACCCGGTTGTATTAAAAGCTGCCAACCAGCAGGAAGCAATCGAATGGCTGAGCCAGGGTTTTTGTGAAGACTTGTCCCGTTCTCTGGCATGTTTTTATCTAGCCTGGGACGAAGATTTGGGTAGGCTGGTAGTGACTCCTGAAGAGTCCATTCCTATTCTAACCATGCAGGAGCGAGCATCCACTTCCATAACCTTTCGCAACGAAAGGCAAGCCAGGCTGGAATGCCTGTACTATAATTGTTATGCCCCCGGTGATTGCTGGCGTTATATAATTGAGACCGAAAAAAACGGTGATCGCTGGAAGATATATGATCTTAC
>CAZRMB010000092.1:0-8733 GCA_964600925.1 uncultured Syntrophomonas sp. | reverse complement strand
TTTCATTTAAGAATTCTACTATCTCAAATCTAACCATTTTTTCCACCCCCTGCCTCAAAGTTTTCAGAATCCCCGGGCAGGTTCTACTTATTTTTAATAATGCGAGTATATAGCATTTTTTCTTTTTTACAAGGAATTGCTAAAATACTTTTCCTGCCCCGGAAAATTTACGGCAGAGCTGCAGACGACTATAAACTTTTACCTTTTTGCCTTCTTGGATCATGCGTAGCATTACAATCCTAATTCTTTTTTCAGATCCGCATGGCTCTTCCATACTTTGTTTTTCTTCTTCACCCGCAAAGCTGATTCATAATCTTTTTTATCCTCTTCAATTGCTTTCAGTCTCAGATATTCTTGATAGTCCATGATAACAGCGACCGGTTTGTCGTCCGACTTGACGATTTGTGTTTTAATCATGATAAGCCGCCTTGAAGATATCCATGGATTTTACCTTCTTCAACTCGACAGATTGAACCCCGCTACATAGACCGGAAATCCGCGCACCTCAAGTTTCGAAGGCGTACCGAAGATGTAATCAATCGGCTGCCTTTCTTCCCGGTTCTCCAGCAAGAGCGAATCCCCTTTGACCAGTTTGCTGGAGCAGACGATCTGCACTTCAATCTTTTTGTGTTCCAATTTTTGCGCCGCCGCTTGCAAAATCTTGTGAACAGCAAGGGCAGCCTCCTTTTGCGTGACGGCACCGGCCATGTAAAGAACTTCATCAACGCCCACAACCATAAAAGATGACATCGACGGAATGCCCTCCAGCCCCCCCTGCAGTTCACGAAGGAAGTCTAGGAGGCCGATCCGAATCTCGTGGGGCGTGATGCCGTCTTCCCGGGGCAAATTCTTGTTCCACAGCGATTGGTAGACATCACCGGGTCCAGTACTTGCGCGGGCACAAAATTAAAACCGACAAACAATTAAAGATATTGGAAACGTCCCATAAGCAAGGCATTAGAGGCGTTCGACGGAAGAAGTTTCTTGTTGAATATAGTCCGGCCATCTGCTCTCTTTTTTTATTTTTAAGAATTTTGACAATTAGAAGCTTATTTTTATTCAAAAACTTTTTTAAATTGCATGGATTGTTTGCGTAAACCAATGATTTTCATTGCTTTTTGCAAATGATCCATACAGATTGATGCTATTCGTTGCTGCCGGAAATCATCTTGACCGTTACCGGTAAATTGCACGGAACCGCATACATAACCCTGCCGCCGTTATTTCGTTTTCATACAGATAGCCAATAATTATTTTACCCTGTTATCAATGCGGTACCCCTCCGATAACTTAATTTCTTAAGGGATGTCCCCTTCACACCTTGTCTCAGTCCATGCATTTTACAATCTTTCTAGACCCTCTCTGATGGGCTGTGCCCAAAACGGGACCACTTTCCAAGCGTCGCGCATTTGGCTGTGCAGCAAGTCCGTATGCGGTTCTAATTGTCGCAGATGCATCCAGAAGCGATTGGTGTGGTTTCGCTCTAAGGTATGACATAGCTCGTGAAGTAGAACATAACGCATCAATGCCGGTTTAAGAAACAGCAATTTTGTATTCAAACTGATGACGCCAGTGGCAGAACAACTTCCCCATCGGGTGCGCTGATTCTTGATGGAAGTGTTGCTATACTTTAATCTGTTGTCATCTGCCAGTGTCTTCAACAAAGGAATTAATGCCTCTTTGGCGTGGCGCGCCAACCAACGGCGCAAGGCTGCATTGCAGCGCTCTTTATCTTCCACCGCACCATAAACTACAATGCGCCCCTGACGGTCGGTGCGCGCCCCCACGGTTTTGCCCCTGGTTTGCCAATATTCAACCCGCCATGTTTCGGCAAGGGCAGGCAAAACAAACGCTTCGGGACATGCTGTTTCTTTTTCACCCAACAAGTAACGAACCTCGTCAAACTGTTTAAGATGAGACAAAATCCAGCTTTGCTTTTCTTTTACCAACTTGACAATTTCCCGATAGTTTAACCCTTTGGGTGCAATGACCGTCAGACCGTCACGCGCTGTCATTTTCAGACGCAGACTTCTGGCTTTGGCAGAGGTACGAATCTCATAATCGAGTTGCCGTCCATCGGGCAGATCGATGTGCGCGGTTTGCGTCATTCAGTATCTTTCCTTCCCGGCTTGTAGTGTCTTCTTTTTAGGACATTCACCAATATTCCGATGAACTCCATGGCGTTGCCCGTCAAGAGCCCCAGTTGCGAGAAACGTTGAGCAATCAAAATCAACAATGCCCGAGACATCTCCGGATCTATCGAACTGTAGTTCCACCAGCCGGGGAAACAATGTTTGTCGGCCTCTGCCAATATGGCGGCGACCACCTCGGCAGCCTGTGTCTCAGAAAGAGCCGCATTACGAGTCTTGATTTTCAGTGCCAATTGTTGGGCAATGGGTCGTTTGGATTCTTCCACTGCCGCCCGCACAGCCTCCGTGAGCGCTTCCAGTTCCGCAATGAGGGCAATTCCGGCCAGTGTTCCGGCCCGCTTTTCGTCGATGATGCGTTGAAGCTTCTCGGAAAGAAGACGGAAAGTATCGTCTTGATCCAGACGGATGCGCAGTTCGGCGGTCAACATGGCTTCGATATCCAGCGCCTTGGCGTCCGGTTTGGAGTCTTTGATTTTGGTCAGGAAATTTTCATCCAGCACATAGGTGGGAAATTCCTTTTCCAGCTCCTGCACGTCAATATGTTCACGGATCAACTCGCGCGTGCGGGCGGCATCCTCCGCTGTTGCCTCCAGCGCCGCATCCGGATAAAATTTCTTTTGATAAAGCATATAGAGCTTGGTCAGCCAGGCATAAGGGCGAATGTAGTCGCGCAACTTCTCGTCCGGCTGCAATGCTTCAAAGAGCACGCGCAGATTCCGATAACCGGCGTCAAATTGTTTTTCAGCATTTTCGTCGTCACGCAAAATCTTCATGGCGGCGATGAAGGCGGCATGAGAACCGTCGCGTGGCACCGTTTCCTCGGGAAATAGCGCCCACAACGCATCGAATTGATTACGGAAATGCTCGCGGATACGCTCGAAGGGAAAAGCGATATCGCCCAACTCCTCGGGGCGGTAGTTCAATGCCTCATTCAGATTATCAAAAATGCCGTAGTAATCGATGACAAGACCGTTTCCCTTCAGCTCATTGTAAGGCCGGTTTACCCGGGCAATGGCCTGTAACAGAGTGTGGTCGCGCAGGCTTTTATCCAGATAAAGGGTTTGCAGGATGGGTGCATCGAAACCGGTCAGGAGCATATCGCATACGATCAAAAGCTCCACTTTGCGATAGGGCTTGTCCTGGTGCTCCTGTTTTTCGGAGCGAGCGGGGATAAGGAATTCATTGAGCAGCTTTTTACGGTTGGCCTCCCCAAGATACAACGCCTTCACCTCGTTCGAATCGTCCTTGGGGGCCTCCGAGATAACGGGCATCACGGCCATGTCCCCCAACCTGTCGCGCAGCGCCTTGGTATAAAGCTGCACCGTTTCCTTGTCCTTGCTCACCAGCATCGCCTTGAAGCCGTTGGGACGCACATGCTCGTTAAAATGCGCTGCCACATCATCGGCGATCTGGGAAATCCGTTTATCCAGCCGCAGAAGGACATCAAGCGTCGATGACTGGCTGACCAGTTTGTTTTGCTCCGCCTGCGGCAGATGGCCGAATTCCCGTTGGAAAGCCAAATCCAGCTTACCCCCCTGGAGTTGCCAATCGGTCATGCGCGGCTGCCAGTGAATGGGCTTAACCACGCCGTCACGCAAGGCGTCGGTGATCGTGTAAGGGCGGCCCATGTAGCGCTCGATGGTGCCGTCATCCTTCACCTGTCCCCAGGCCACCGGGGTATTATGATCATCCTTTTCAATGGGCGTGCCGGTAAAGCCGAACAGTGACGCCCCGTCCACCGCCGCGCGCATATAAGTGCCCAGTTCCCGCTCCTGCGTGCGGTGTGCTTCGTCGGCCATAACAATGACATTGGAACGGCCTTTTGTAACATGGGCGGGCATTCCTTCAAATAAGTGCACGGTCGTGAGGATCACTCCCCGATAGTCGCCCGCCAGTTTCGCTTCCAGGTCTCGTTTATTGGCCGCAACATGCACGTTTTCAGTACCGGTGGCCATCAATTCGCGGTCCATCTGATCGCCAAGCTGTTCCCGGTCAACAAGCAGGATGACTGTGGGCTGTTGGAGTGTCGGGTCTTCCCACAGGCTGCGGGCGGCATAAATCATTGTCAACGTTTTGCCCGATCCCTGGGTATGCCAGATAAGGCCGCGCCGTTTTTCCGGCGGCAAGGCCAGGTTTGTGGCCCGGCCGAGGATATCCCGAACCGCCAGATATTGCTGATAGCGCACGACCACCTTGTCGGTTTTGCCGTCCCTGGTGACAAAAACGATGAAGTGGCGGATCATATCCAGCATGTTGGCGCAGTCAAACAGCCCGTAAAGCGATACCTTCATCTCATCGAATTCGTCAATATCGTGCGGCCAGGGATCGCGCCATTGCAGCCAGAACTGCAACCGCCGCCCCGGCACGCCGTACATCATGCGGGTTTCGTTCACCCCCACGCCATAGGCGTTGGTATAGAAAAGCTGGTTGATCTCCTCGGCATACATGCCAAGCTGCTTGGCGCCTTCCCGCCAGTCCGGTTTGCTGCGGCTGGCGGTTTTGGCTTCAATGACCACCACCGGAATCCCGTTGATCAAAAGCACAATATCCGGCCGCCGGGGAGAGACGCCTTCCACGGGGAACTGGTTGGTCACCCACCACGCGTTGGCCTTAAGATTGTCATAGTCGATCATTTTTACATCTTTCGATTTTTCGGAAGGATCGAACTGGTAGTTGACGCCGTTTTGCAGCCAGGCCAGCCACTCACGATTATCCCGGCAGGCACGCAGTTTCGTGATGACGGCATCCACCCTGGCTTCATCGGTAAGGATGGAAGGGTTAAGTTGTTTGAGCTTTTCCCGCAGCAGCGGCAGCAGCAACACCTCTCGATCATCGGGGCGCAGGGCCGTTACCTCATCGCGGCTGTGATAGGTCCAACCAAGCGCCGGCATTTGCAGGTGTTCGATGATCTCCCTTTCAACGGTCGTTTCTTCGTTGAACAGGAGGGCTACGGAGGGAGCGGCGGATCGAGGAATTTCAGACATTCAAGACTCCTTCGGGAATGCGAATTTTGCCGGTGAGCAGGTTTTGGAGGAGAGATTTTTTGACCCGGTGGAGGGCTGAAAGATTGTTCTCAGCAGCAATAAAAGCCCCCTTTGCGGCAGAAACAGCCCGGACTATTTCGTTTTGCTGTGTCGTGTCAGGAAGCAAAACAGGCAAAGACATGATATCTCTGCGCTTGATCTTTACCATGCTTCCGCTTGTACCACTTGCCCTCGATTTTAACCAACGTCTTGCATTTGAGCTTTGCAAAAGCATTTCCGCAAACTCTGGTGACACGAGGTCATAGTTAACGCGAACTCTCATCATCAAGTCTGGATAGTAGGCAACTTCAGGTGTACCGATATATCGGCCTGACCGCCCCACAAGTTCGGGGGTATTGGACCGGCTCACTAAAATGTCGTCCAACAGCAGCCTGAAAGGTAACAAGCCTTTGTCCTCAACTGGTGCAGGCTTTACACCATGGGGATTGAAACCGTCATCAGTTAGCGCATCCAGTGATAAGACCCAAGCCCCTGTTGGGTCTTGAGGGCATGCAGGCGAATATCCGTTTCTAATTTTCTCGCTGACAAGCGATGCAAAGGTAGTTTTATCCCAATGTGTGCCCTTGGTGGGCTGCAGCAATTCGGCAGTTAGTGATCGCTTCAACACCCGCGCTGCTTCTAGTTTAACCTTAGCCTTCACAATGGCATCATCGGCTGCACGAAAAAGCAAAGCAATTTGATCTTGTTCGCTTTTTGGAGGTAAAACAATCCATGATTTTCTAATATCGCTTGGTCGAATGTATGGTTGCGCGGTCTGCGCCCTTGGCCAAAAATCCCTATCATTTAATAGGTTCCATAAATAATAACAGTTAGCTTTGGTTAAATCTGGGGAAATTACCTGAACATTGGCAAGCGTTGTCCATTTCCCGTCAGCATAAAACGCCTTGCCACATTGCTCCCCAATAGATGACAGGATTACAGCCTCACCTTCATATTCTGCAATATCTACAAGCCCATTCTGTCCGCCCGCGCAGAACGAGGGGAATCCCTCAAGCTTGTAGTCGTTTTCCGTAAATCCGAGACGCCCGCCCCCTTTCGTCGAACTTATTTCACCTAGACGTAGTAAAGCCCATCCGGGAGGTATGATTTGCACGGTTGGCCGCCGAAATCCAAGCCATTTCAGGGGAATCATGAGATATCCTCCATTGCAATGATAGACTTGAGTAAATCGTCAAGTTCCTGCCTTGCGGCTTGCGCAGTTTTTTCGGCCTTATCTAGTGCTTTGATGGCATCTCTGAGTGGAATAAACGGATCAACTTCAAATGTATCCACATATCTCGGCAAATTGAGATTGAACTCATTCTCCTCAATTTCAGCCTTATCCACCAGGGCAAAATAGCGCCGCGCCTCTTCCGGTTCGTTCAGGATGCGGCGCAGGTCGGCGGCGGCTTCGTTGAGATGCGCGATTTCGCGCTCGGCTGCCAGTATAATCGCCTGTTCGCGACTGTCGCGTTCTTCCTGCAATTTATGCAATTCCTTCACGGCCCGGTTGACGTGCTTGGCGCGCAACTTGATGGCGTCGATAAGCTTTTTACGGGCGTTCTCATAGGTTTTCCTGGCTTCCGAGAGTTTGTCCTTCAAAGCGGCTTTATTGCTTCTTTCCGCTTGGTCGATTTCCGTCTGTATCTGAATGACCGCCGTCTTGAGAGGGGCCAGTGGGGAAAACCAGGGATGTTCCGGATAGATGGCTTCGTCAACGGACTTCGTCTTCAAATCCAGATCATCCAGTTTTGCCTGTTCGGCTTCAAGGGCAGGCAGAGGGGCCAGCACGGGGCCGAAGGCGTCTTCGATGTCGGCCAGGCGCGAATCGCGTTTTTCTTCCTCTTCGCGGATCAGTTGCGCCGCATGGCTTTCCACCAGTTTTTTAGCTTCTTCCAGATCGCCGAAGGCGCGCCACGGAACTAATATGCGCATCAGGTCGGAGGGGCGCAGCAGGTTTTGGGGGTTGGATTTCTGGAAATGACGTGAGGCCCAGATCATCAAGGTCTTGCCTTTACGATTGTCAGCCTTGTTCTTGTTCAGGAACAGCAGGCAGGCGGGAACACCGTTACCGTAAAAGAGTTTGGAGGGAAGCACCACGATACACTCGATCAGGTCGGCCTCCACGAATCCCCGGCGGATGGTGTATTCCGCATCGGCTTTCTGGTTTTGGCCGTCTTCCTCTTCGGTCTGTTCCGGCTGGCCGCGAAAGAGCACGCCCTGAGACATGACAATCATGCCTTTTCCCGCTTCATGGTTTTCCGGGTTATGATCTTTAAGCGACTTGGCGATTTGTTGCAGCCAGGCCCAGTCGCCATTGGAGGCGGGCGGCATGCCATAGGAGAGACGGCCGAACTTATCACCAGCAACTACGGTATCATACCCCCAGTCTTCCAGCGAGAATGGCGGATTCATGATGACGCGATCGAACTCTTTGATCCGGTTTGCTGTGGAGAGGTGCCGCGGGTCGCGCAGGGAATCGCCCTGCTTGTGGTCCCACGACGGGATGCCGTGCAGGATCATATTGATGCGCGAGATGTTGTAGGTAGCGACGTTGGACTCCTGTCCATGCAGAAAAAGCCGACGCACATCGCCGCCGTGTTTTTTCACATAACGGAGGCACTGAAGCAACAGACCGCCGGACCCGCTGGCCCAGTCGCAGACGCTCATGCCGGGCTGGGGCTCCAGCATTTCGGACATCAGAAAGCCCACTTCAGCAGGGGTGTAAAACTCGCCGCTGGATTTTCCCGCCTTGCTGGCAAAGTTACGGATGAGATATTCATAAGCATTGCCGAAAAGATCATCGGAAACATGGGCGCGGTCGAACTTCTGACTGCCGATGTGATTGATGAGATTGACCAGCTTGTCGCGCGGCAGCTCATCTTGTTTATTGAAATCAATTTTATTGGTAAGGATGTCGTCGAAATTGTTCTGACGGTGAGCATTGGCGCGCTCGATGGCAAACATGGCGTCATTGAGCGCCTGCCCGAGCTGCCCCTTGGCGGTGCGGGCGACCTTATCCCAGGAAGCCTCTTCAGGTACCGTAAAATGATGCAGCTCCTTTTGTCTGGCAAGATAAAGCGCCTGCGCTTCAGCAATCCCGGATTTCTGGAGTTGAGCCGTCTGCTTGCTCACGTCTTCCTCAAAACAGTCATTAATGCGCTTATAGAACAGCAGGGCGAAAACATAACCGCGAAACTCGGAATGGTCGGCGTTGCCGCGCAGAATATCAGCGGCCTTATCGAGATAGCTTTCCAGCTCGCCCTGGGTCATACGGCGGGACGGGCGAACCACAATGGGTGTGTCCAGTGTAGCGAGAAGTTCTTTTAAATTCATTATATTCCTATTCTTTATCGATTGCCGGGAATGATACTACTTCCCAAAAACATTGCAAGAAAAAATGGCTGATCGAATGACAACAAAAAACCCGCTATTTCTAACGGGTTTTTACACTTCCTTGGACTGTATTAAACTATGTCTTGGTGGAGGCGGCGAGAGTCGAACTCGCGTCCGAAAACCTTCCGCTGCAGCTTCTACGTACGTAGCCTTCGTTTTAGAAC
>CAZRMB010000091.1:0-8825 GCA_964600925.1 uncultured Syntrophomonas sp. | reverse complement strand
CAGAACTGGCAACTGTTAACCAATAACAAAAATTCGGTGGTTTATACTTATTTGCGTAGCTTTGCCTCCGGAGAGATAGGTTCCGGTTATGGCAGTGCCACAGATGATGACATCCCATTTTACAAGTTGGAGCCAGGTGATATCTTGCTGGGGGGGTGGCCTAATTGTGCCTATGGTAAATATTCGCATGCCGGCTTGTATCTTGGTGAAGGAGAAGTGCTGGAAGCTTATGTTGACTATGGTGTATGTATTCAACCGCTGGGTCACTACGAAGATTATACAGAATTATGTTTTTTAAGGGCTAATGTAAGTGATGAGATCAAGACAAAAGTAATAGCAGCTGCCCGCAGTTTTGTAGGCGAAACTTTTTATCCGGTAGCATTCAAACAAAATGACCGCTATTATAATTGCAGCAATATCATCTGGAAGGCATACAAAGAACAGGGTATCAATCTGGACGTGAATAATGACATATGGATTGCGCCGGAAAGTTTTCGTGACAGTCCTTATGTAAATATAATCTTCGAGAAGGGGATGTAAATTATATTTAAAGCAATCCTGAGGCTCTATGTAATTCAATTAACTGCGATCCTGGCGGTGTGGCTGGGGATGTATTATCCTGGATTGGATATCGCACTGGCCTTGCTGTATCTGGTGATAATCTGGGGGGAAGCTTCATATAATAAAAGATTCTCTTTTGTGCGTCAATGTTTGGTAGGATTTGCCTGGCAACTGCCGGCTTTGTTCTTGTCATTGTCTATTTTGCAGGGGCTTGACCAATCAAACGACTTTTCATATTATTTTGTCTTCATGCTGCAGCTTTGGCATACACCGGTTCTGCCTCTTACCACTATGTTGCCCGATTTGATCCAGTTGGATAAACCTTTTTATTATTATGAACTTTTTGTTTTTGCCCCGCTGCTGTGGACACTGTATTTGCTGCCCTGGTTCAGGCGTAATAGGTTATTCCATAAAAGAATTAATCCGTTGGCTTGATTGTTAGCATCTTTGACCTTTTGAGGTAAAGATGAGAACCGAAGTTCTTCAACAATCGTACCAACGGATTTTTATAGAAACAGTAACGGTATTTTCTTTAAGTGCTAAGAGTAGTATTCGATTAAGATTTATCTCGTTAGAGGACTTAATTGAAAACTCTGTTGCGTTCCTTACAAGAACCGTTTCTGTCTCTGAGTTTAGTATGTACAAAGTAATAGTCATTACTCAGGAAAATAATGTAAATAAAATTGGTAGCAGTTTGAAGGGTTTTCTTCATGGCATGTCAATCTGTATATTTAATGTATAAATGAGGCATGAACGGTATTATTTTTAAACACCAGATGGGATAGAACAGGCGTAGTTAAAAAGACGCCTGTTTTCTGTATTTGTGTATGCCAATTGTTGTTCTGAACGATAAATATAAGCATTATTTATTGAAGCATAAGCAATTTGTGTCGCCATTAACAAAATATTAACATTCACAATGCTTTGAAATGTAATATAATCTATAAATATCAGCGGTAATCAGGAAGTATGCTAAAATGTATACTCCATACATCAACTTGAATTTTGAGGACGATTCTCTTATTATTTAAATGTAGTTAAATAGATAAATAGCGACAAATATCGTTAATATTAGTCGATTATTTAATAAATCATTTAGTATTAATTTGCGAGGATTAAAGGAAAGGAGCGAAAACTGTGGATTTGGCAATTAAATTATCTCCTGCCACCGAAGATCAGAAGAAATTATTAGCCAAAGTTGAAAAAGAGGCTGGAACAAGTGTCAACCTTTGTTATCAGTGCGGAAAATGTACTGCTGGTTGCCCGGCTGCTTTTGCAATGGATTATCCCCCCCGGCAAGTAATTCGTCTTTTGCAGTTAGGATTGATCGAACGGGCCCTTCAGGCGGAGAGCATTTGGATCTGTGCCTCTTGTGAAACATGCTCGGCTCGTTGTCCGCGTGGTGTTGACATCGCTTCATTAATGGATGCGATGCGCAGGCAAGCATTGCAGCAGGGGAAAGTAGACAAAAAAGTAGCTGCTTTTAACAAAGCCTTCTTGTTCAATATCAAAAATTTTGGCAGGGCTTTCGAGGCTGGTCTGTTGCTGCAATATAATCTGACCACCGGACAGCCTTTTAAAGATATGGAGCTTGGACTTCCTATGATGACACGCGGAAAAGTAGGCATATTACCTGAAAGAATCAAAGGCCGTGACGAAGTTAAGAAGATCTTCGAACGGGCAGAGAAGCTGGGAGGTGCTGAATAATGAAATTTGCCTATTACCCGGGTTGTTCTGCTGATGGCAGCGGTATCGAATATGGCATGTCAATGGAGCGTACCGCTAAAATTCTCGGTTTTGAATTACAGGAGCTGGAGGATTGGAACTGCTGTGGGGCAACTTCAGGTCATAATACGGATAAGCTCCTGTCACTGGCTTTACCGGCCAGAAACCTGGCTATTGCAGAGAAAACCGGTATGAGCATGATGACTCCCTGCGCAGCCTGTTACAGCCGTCACCGTCATGCTGAACATGCCATCCAGCATGATCCGGAAATGAAAAAGAAGATCGAACAGGTTTTGGACATGGAATTACAGGGAACCAGTGAAACGGTTTCCATTTTGGATATTTTAGCCCATAAAATCGGTGCGGATGAGATCGCTGCCAAAGTGAAAAATCCGCTTACTACCATGAAAGCAGCCTGTTATTATGGCTGCCTGTTGGTCAGACCGGTTGAACACACCGGATTTGACGATGCCGAAGATCCGCAGACGATGGACGTCGTAATGAAAGCGCTGGGAGCAGACGCAATTGATTGGTCACATAAAACGGAGTGTTGCGGTGCGGCTATGGTTACTTCCCGTCCTGATGTAGGCAATCCCATGCTTTACAGGGTTTTAAAGGATGCCAAGGAATCAGGTGCAGAATGTATCGTCACCGCCTGCCCGCTTTGCATGCTGAACCTGGATATGCGTCAGGCGGGAATTGAGAAGAAATTCAAGGAAAAATTTAATATGCCCATTTATTATGTAACTGAACTGCTGGCTATCGCCTGCGGAGATGAACAGAAAACGGTGGGGATCGAAAAGCATTTCGTGGAAGCTGGCAAGTACCTGCAAACCGTTAAGGTGCGAGCCGCCGAAGCCAAAGTGGCTGCTGAAAAAGCCGCGGCGGAAGCTGCTGCCAAAGCCAAAGAAAAAGCTGAAGCAGTTGCACGGGCCAAAGCAGCAGGGAAAACTGCAGACAAGCCCAAGGAGGAAGCTGCTGCGGAGCCTGATCAAAAGAAAATTGAGGCATTTAAAACAGCTTTAACGAAAAATCCTGATAAAATGGTAGCAAAGTTGGTTGACGATCCTGCCCGGGCAGAGATTTTAGCTACCACTCTGGATGAAAAGAGAATTGCCAAACTGGCTCAATTGATGGCTGCTGATATGGAGAAAGCCAAAAAGGCCGCCGATGCTTTTGTAACTGCTGAGCTGAAAAAACAAGGTGATTGTCAGGATTAATTCTGGCTGTTAATGAGACAATTCATTTTTAGATCGATAATTACCATGGAAGGGAGACGGAGTAGATGAAAAAACGTGTGGGCGTATTTGTCTGCGAATGTGGAACCAACATCGCTGCTACCGTAGATACCGTACGGGTGGCCGAATACGCGAAAACATTGCCCGGGGTTGTCTATGCCACCAATTATAAATATATGTGTTCAGATCCTGGACAGGAACTCATCAGGAATGCCATCCAGGAACAACAACTGGAGCAGGTGGTGGTAGCTTCCTGTTCACCGCGCATGCATGAAAAGACTTTCCGCAAGGCCACCGAAGCAGGCGGATTGAACCAATATATGATGGAAATGGTCAATATAAGGGAGCAAAACTCCTGGGTCCACCATGACAAGGTTGAAGCTACAGCCAAAGCTGAACAATTGGTTAAAATGGCGGTATCCAAAGCACTGCGCAATAAGCCTTTGCAGGTTGCTACGGTTCCCATTACCAAGCGAGCCATGATCATCGGCGGCGGCATTGCTGGTATGCAAGCGGCCTTGGATATTGCTGAAGGCGGACACGACGTTATTTTAGTAGAAAGAGAGGCCTCCATCGGAGGGAAGATGACCCAGTTGGACAAGACCTTCCCCACCATGGACTGTGCAGCCTGAATAGGCACTCCCAAGATGGTTGCTGCGGCGCAGCATCCGAATATCGAACTGATGACATACACAGAAGTCGTCAAAGTGAGCGGCTACATCGGAAACTTTAAAGTTACTGTAAAGAAAAAACCCAAATATGTTGACTGGGACGCCTGTACGGGCTGCGGCACCTGCATTGAAAAATGCCCGACCAAAAAAGTAGCCGACGAATTTGACTTCGGCATGGGCAAACGTACTGCCATCCACAAGTTGTTCCCCCAGGCAGTTCCGGGCAAACCTTATATAGATGCTGAAAACTGTCTGAAACTGACCAAGGATAAATGCGGGATATGCGAAAAAGTATGTCCTACTGATTCCATTAATTTTAAAGATATGGCGGTTTATGAAGAACTTGAGATTGGCGCCATTGTAATGGCCACAGGTTATGATCTGTTTGATTGGAAAGAAACCTATGGCGAATATGGTTATGGAAAATATCCGGATGTTATCAGCGGGCTTGAATTTGAAAGACTGGTTTCCGCCGGCGGTCCTACCGGAGGGAAAATTGTACGTCCTTCAGATGGCAAGGAACCTAAACAGATCGCATTTATCAAGTGTGTTGGTTCCCGTGATGATACCAAGGGAAAGAGTTACTGCTCCAGAGCTTGCTGTATGTATACGGCCAAACACGCTTATCAGGTTAAAACCAAGATTGAAGACAGCGAAGCTTATGTCTTCTACATGGATGTCCGTACGGCGGGCAAGAATTACGAAGAATTTTATCAGCGGGCGCTTAACGCAGGCGCCAAATATATCCGCGGTCGGGTCAGCAAAATATATCCGCGCGGCGACAAACTGGTGCTGAAATCAGAAGACAGTCTGCTGGGCATGCCCATTGAAGTGGAAGCAGATATGGTGGTTCTGGCTACCGCCATGGTACCGTCCGCTGGTTCCGGTGAGCTGGCCAAAACGCTGGGTTTCTCAGTCGACAAGGATGGATGGTTCCAGGAAGCCCATCCTAAACTCCAGCCGGTGGAAACATTTGCTGCCGGCGTATACCTGGCCGGAAGCTGTCAAGGCCCCAAGGATATTCCTGATACCGTTGCCCAGGCAAGCGGTGCGGCCGTTAAAGTGTTGGGCTTGTTCTCCAAAACCGAACTGGCGACCGAGCCGATGGTATCAGAAGTCGATGTTACCAAGTGTTCCGGTTGTGGTTTGTGTGTGCCGATCTGCCCATACAATGCACTTTCTCTGGTGCCATATAACGAACGTGGCGGGCATGGACACGGGCCGTTTACCCGTCAGGTAGCACAAACGAATAACAGCTTGTGTCAGGGATGCGGTGCCTGTCTGCCGGCTTGCCGTACTTTGGCCCTTAACCTTAAAGGATTTACCAATGACCAACTTGTATCGGAGGTGGATGCATTATGTCTATAGATACACAGGCAGGTTGGGAACCTAAAATCATTGTATTTGCCTGTAACTGGTGTTCTTACGCAGCAGCCGATCTGGCCGGATTAAATCATCTGGAATATTCTTCAGATATCCGTATTATACGTACACCTTGTTCCGGCCGTATGGATCCCATGCTGGTGTTACGAGCATTTAATCGAGGAGTAGACGGCGTTCTGCTCTCCGGGTGACACCCTGGAGACTGCCACTATGGTAGTGGCAATTACTATCAGCGCCGTCGCCAGATGGTGATGACCAGACTTATGCAATTTATCGGAATCGAACCGGAAAGATATCAGGTATCTTGGATTTCCGGCGCAGAAGGCATTAAGTTCCAGGAAACCATGGCCAAACTGGTCAATGATGTTAAAAAACTGGGACCCAACAGAAAGCTGAGGGATGCGCGATGAAAGAAATAACCAGTAAATTACAGGAAATTGCCACCCGGCTTTTCAATGAAGGAAAAATTGATGTATTCCTGGCCTGGGAAAAAGGTGAACAGGAATTTCAGGTTAAATCATATGTTGCCCGCAGCGTTGATGATGTTAATAATATTATTTTTAATGAGTACAGCATTTATAACGTATCCAATGCACTCTTAAAATTCAGGGACGGGCACGAAAAAATAGGCATCGCTGTCAAAGGATGCGACTCCAGAGGCGTGGTCAGACTGCTGGAAGACCTGCAGATCACCCGCGATCGTCTTTATATCGTCGGCATTCCCTGCCCCGGATTAAAAGACCCGCTGGCAGCTGCACGTAGCTTTGGCGGCCTGGGTAAAAAAGAAAGCGACCAAGGACTGGCTAAAAAATGTTTGGAATGCATTCAGCCCAATCCGGTCATTTATGATGAATTAGTTGGATCTGAACAGACTCCCCGTCAGCAAGGAGACCGTTTTGATGCGGTACGGGAAATTGAGCAGATGTCTGCTGACGAGCGCTATAAATTCTGGGAAGATACTTTATCGACCTGCATCCGCTGCTATGCCTGCCGTCAGGTATGCGTGGCCTGTGACTGCCGGACCTGTATTTTTGATGAGATGAAACCCCAGTGGGTGGGACGTGAAACCAATACCACCGACAATATGATGTATCATCTGGTCAAGCATGCCCATATGGCCGGCCGCTGCATTGAATGCGGCGAATGTGAAAGAGTTTGCCCGGTTGGGATTCCGCTTATGTTATTAAACCGCAAACTCATTAAAGATGTTGGCGAATTATTTGGTGCAACCGAAGCCGGCATGCAGTATGTAGAGGGTGGCAAACCAGCCCTGAGCGTTTACCGGGAAAATGACCCGGATGAATTTATATAGGGGGTGAAAAATGTGAAGGTGTTAAGCAAAACCAAGCTGGAAGAAGCTTTGAATAAATTGAGCCAAGCCAATGAAGTGTTTGTGCCCATACAGAAAAAAGCCCAGAGCGGCTATTTCCCCTGGAGCAGTTTTGTATCCGGTCAGGATGAACTGATGCTGGAGGCCCTGAACGTTTATCAGTCCCCCAAAGGTGCTGTATTGCCACAGACTGAGAAAATGTATCGCTATAAACAGGGCGGTATGGAAATAAATATTTCAGAAACCTTTGAGGATTCACATCCGACCATTATTTTTGGAGCCCGCGCCTGTGATGTAAAAGGGATCCTGGCCATGGATGAAGTGTTTTTGACCAGAGGCTTTGAAGACAGCTTCTACAAGGCGCGCAGAAGCACCAATACCATCATTGCCAACGCCTGTTATGAACCCGGGGCCAACTGCTTTTGCAACGCCATGGAAGTAAATGCAATTGATCCGGCCGGAGCAGATGTCATTCTGCGGGACGGAAAAGACGCATACGTTTGGGAAGTGAAAACCGAAAAAGGTGAAGCCGTTACAGCCATCATCGCAGATCTGCTGGAAGAAAAAGAAGTGCAGCTGCCCCAGCCCAAACCTTTTACTCAGAAGGTCGATTACAGCGGCGTAGCGGAGAAACTTAAAACCATGTTTGACCATCCGCTGTGGGATAAGTTGTCTGCATCCTGTATAAATTGTGGAATGTGTACTTTTGTTTGCCCTTCCTGCTATTGCTTTGATATTCAGGTTAAAATGTGGGGCGAGGAAGGTTATCGCTTCCGGGCATGGGATTCCTGTATGTTTGAGGAATACAGCCGCGAAGCCGGCGGAGGCAACCCCAGAGGTGCCAGCAAAGAACGTTTCCGTCAGCGCTTTCTCCATAAACTTGAGTTTTTTACCGAAAGATATGGCACGCCTTTGTGTACAGGCTGCGGAAGATGCATGATCGTCTGCCCGACGGACGTAAACATCGTAAGGATTATCGATGCAGTAAAGGAGGCGGAGGTCAATGCCTGATAAGGATCACAAATGTACCTGCAGCGAACAACCACTGGTACCGAAAGTTGTGGAAGTAATTGATATAATTGACCGCACCCCGGATGTAAAGAGCTTTTTTGTGAAAAATGTGGACGGCAACGGACTGCCTTTCCAGGTGGCTCCGGGCCAGTGCGGTATGGTTTCCCTGCCGATTGGTGAAGCCATGATATCCTGTACCTGGCAGGAAGAACAGGAATACCTTGAATTTGCGATTAAAAGAGTCGGCCTTTTGACTGACGAGCTGCATCAGATCGAAATCGGACAGCAGATCGGTGTGCGGGGACCTTATGGCAATGGATTCCCGGTGGAAGCCTGCAAAGGCAAGGATATGGTCTTTATCGCCGGCGGAATCGGTCTGGCCCCCTTGCGTTCGTTTATAAAATATTGTTTTAAACATCGGGAAGACTATGGCAAAATTACGATTCTCTACGGTTCACGCAGCCAGGCCGACCTTTGCTTTAAAGAAGAGCTGTTTGAACTCTGGCCCAAGGAATCAAACACAGAAGTGTTTGTAACCATCGACAATACGGAAGCGGATTGGAATGGTCATGTAGGGTTCGTGCCGGCTTATCTGGAAGAATTGAATCCCAATCCTGCCGGAGCAGTGGCAGTCGTCTGCGGTCCGCCCATCATGATCAAATTCGTACTGCAGTCTCTGGAGAAGATGGGTTATAATGACGACCAGGTCATCACCACGCTAGAGATGCGGATGAAATGCGGCATCGGCAAATGCGGAAGATGCAACATCGGCAGCGAGTTCATTTGCCTGGATGGGCCGGTTTATTATCTTAAACAACTGAGGGATCTGCCCCCGGAATGGTAAAATAGTATATAATAAAAGCTCAGGGTTAAGCACAAGCTTTTTCCTTGAGCTTTTTTATTGGG
>CAZRMB010000090.1:7603-8856 GCA_964600925.1 uncultured Syntrophomonas sp. | reverse complement strand
TACGGTGCTGTGGGAGGTCGGCCACTCAATTAATGGGTGGCCTCCTACCCGATTGTTAGTTTAAAGATATTCTTTAATAATCATCCACGCTGCCAGCTTCTGTGGCAACGTTTTGATATTTCTGCCTGGTATGGGGCTGCTTGAAGGCAGCGTTACAAAATCCACAGAAGCTGGTGCAATATCACCGACATGTTTTTTCCATAAATCTCTGGCTTTGGTACCGTTGAAGCAAATTAACTGCAGTTCCGGCAATCGGGGCAGGAGACTGCGAAAGTCATTGCCGGTTTCATTGCGGATGGCGGAATCATTACTGCCTTCACGGTCACAGCTGGCGGCAACATCCCATATAGCGATTCGGTTGTTGATCGCTCCCTGTACTCGTTGCTCATAGGAGGCGGGTAAAGGTAGTTCAAGCAGGGAATATATGATCGGCCAGAAGTGGTTCTGCGGATGACCGTAATATTGTTGTTTCTTTAAAGACACTACACTTGGCATGGAACCTAATATCAATACCCGAGCATCCTCTCTGATAATAGGTACAAATGATCGACATTCCATTAAAATTATCGTTCTCCTTTTTTATAAAATTATCTGCTTTCTGCAAAATAATCACAATGGGAAGAAAATGCAACAAAATAATCGGAATATTCTGAAAAAATGTTGACAGGCTATTTATAATTTAATAGAATAAATACAACAGGAAGTAGCTCGTTAGCTAGGATCCTGTTCAAAAATTATCCTGTACCAGTGCTTGTAAGAAAATATTGTCTGGCCGAAATCATTGTTAATAATCTGGCCAAAGCCTGCGGGCAGGCAGATTTGATCCAAATATCATGGTATGCGTGTAATGCTCATATTAGGATAGGCGGAGGAGGAACAGATAAGCGGTAATGGACAAGGGTTTTCAAACAAGCGCCCAAATGAAATTATATCGCCAGGTACAATTAATTTGGGAAAACTGGATTGGTGGGTAAACCCTTCGAAAGGAGGGGGCACAAAACCAGGGGCCTAAGGCGCAAGCTATGGCAGCCCGGTTGCCAGGATAATAATATAAAAAGGAGGGTGGACTGTTGTTCAGTACCAACCCGAAGCAGGAGAGCTGACCATTCGAGGTTTAATTTTAAAGGTCAGTTCTTTTGCTGTGGTTATAATTATTTTTTGTGAATTTAACAGGCACCGCTTGATTTAATTCCAGCGCATAGTTTTATTTGCAGCAACAAATAATAGTAGCGTAATGATAATAATAAAGCAAA
>CAZRMB010000090.1:5790-7503 GCA_964600925.1 uncultured Syntrophomonas sp. | reverse complement strand
GCTATGGTAGAAAAAGAAGTGCTCAACAAGGTGAAGAAGCTATATCCCAATTATACTGTAATGGTCAGTTCAGACATCGATACAGTTACCAGGATCAAAAAAGTTGCCCAGGGAATTGCTGCCGGCAAGCCATTATCCAGTTTCAGCAAAGAAATACAGGATATCGGCACACGAATGACACCCAGCGCCAAATAACCTATCGCAAAATTAACCATTTGAAAGCAGAGGCGTTATACCTCTGCTTTTTAACTTGCATATGTTAATAAATGGGTGTGTCTTGCAAATCGGCGCAAAAGAATGTACAATAGACAAGCAAAAGGCAGGCAACAGCAGTTGTCCGCAGTAAATTGAATATAGATTTGCCGTGCTAGATGGGGAATTAGCGGTGCCCTGTAACCTGCAACCCGCTACAGCAGGATTGAATTCCTGAGCTGAGGGGCTTATCTTGTGGGGTCTGGCTTGAATAAGTGGCGGAGAAGTTTGGGTCCTGCGCAACGGGACACCTTGAACCGTGTCAGGTCCGGAAGGAAGCAGCACTAAGGGGTTCATTCCGTGTGACGGAGGGTGGCCTGAATGGAGCTAACTGTTCAAGTAACGCCCGGAAGGTAGTTTCGAGGCCAGGTGCACGGCAATTATTTTACAAACATAGCAGGGCAGGATCCCTGCATTTTTTATAGGCTTTTGTCTATTACAAGTGCTTTGAATAAGATAAAATAGTTTATATATATATAATGAAGGAGGCATGTAAATGGCGTATCTGGCATTGTACAGGGTTTGGCGTCCGCAAACCTTTAATGAAGTGGTTGGTCAGGAACAAACTGTTACCGCTTTGCAGAATGCAATTCGGGAAGATCGTCTCACCCATGCCTATATTTTTTCTGGTCCCAGAGGCACAGGTAAAACCAGTATTGCAAAAATAGTTTCCAAAGCGGTCAACTGTGAACATCCTGCCGATGGAGAACCGTGTAATCAATGCTCTGCCTGCCAGGATATTAACAATGGCAATTTCATGGATGTTATTGAAATAGATGCGGCTTCCAACCGCGGGATCGACGAGATCCGCGACTTGCGTGAACGGGTACGGATAATGCCGGCGCAAGGCAAGAAAAAAGTATACATCATTGATGAAGTCCACATGCTGACAACGGAGGCATTTAATGCCCTGCTGAAAACACTGGAGGAGCCTCCTGATTCAGTACTTTTTATTTTAGCCACTACCGAGCCACAGAAAATCCCCAGCACGATCATATCGCGCTGTCAGCGTTTTAATTTTAAACGCTTGAGTTCCAGTCAAATTATTTCCAGGCTGAGAGATGCGGCTAATAGTTTTGGCATGGCCATGGATGATGCTGCTTTGGAATTGATTGCCCGACGCGCTAATGGCGGTATGCGTGACGCTCTGGGCATGCTGGACCAGGTTTATTCGTTCAAGGAAAGTGACATCGGAAAAGAGGATGTCCTTGAAGTTTTAGGTTTGGTTGATGATAATTTTGTGGCTGATATTTTTGATGCCGTATTGGGCAAGGATCCGGAAGCACTGGTAGACAAAATCAACATTTCTGTCAGCCAGGGCAAGGAAAGTTCTCAATTGGTAAAAGAGTGTTCTTTGTATTTGCGTGATCTTTTGCTGGGTAAGCTGATTGGCAGCAAAGCTGAATTTTTGATCGTGAGCGAAACCAACCGTGAGCGGCTCATGCAGCAGGCGCGGCAGGC
>CAZRMB010000090.1:1458-5690 GCA_964600925.1 uncultured Syntrophomonas sp. | reverse complement strand
TGGCTGGAGTAAAGGAAAAGAAGGTCCCTACACACGCCTTGCTGGTACAGGGCAAGTTACTGGGAACCAAAGGCGATACAATGTATATAGGTTATATGAAAGGTTACCGTTTCCATAAAGAGAGAATGGAAGAAAAGGCCAACCGGGAAATACTGGATCAGGTAATTAAAGAAATTTTCAACCGTGATATGGAGATACAGTTCCTGTTTTTGGATGAAAAACAGACCAATGACATCGTTTTGCAGAAGGCGATTGAGTATTTTGGTAAGGAAAATATTGAAATAAAAGATTAAGGGAGGATATAAGTAATGAAATTTAATCCTGGCGGTGGGGCCAATATGAATCAAATGATCAAACAGGCCAAGAAGATGCAGGAACAAATGGCGAAAATGCAAGAAGATCTGCAGGAGAAGGTTGTAGAAGCTTCAGCTGGCGGCGGAGCTATTACGGCTAAAGTAAACGGCCGGCAGGAAGTGCTTGAAATTAAAATAAAACCGGAAGTGGTTGATCCTGAGGATGTTGAAATGCTGGAAGATCTGATTCTGGCAGTTATCAATGATGCCATCAAACAATCTCAGGACATGGTTTCAGGAGAAATGTCCAAAATTACCGGCGGACTTAATATTCCCGGTTTTTAGAATTGCCGAGGAGTTGAAATCATGAGATTGGCCCGGCCGTTGGAGAACCTTATTGATCGACTGCAGAAGCTGCCAGGCATTGGGCCTAAGACAGCGCAGCGATTGGCACTTTTTATCCTGAAGATGCCAACTGAAGAAGCTCGGCAATTAGCGCAATCAATAGTCGCTGCCCGAGAAAAGGTTTTTCCCTGCCCGCATTGCGGGTTCCTGACCGATGAAGATCCTTGTATCATATGCCGGGATACCTCTCGGGACAGAACTTTGCTGTGTTTGGTTGCTGACAGCAGTGACATTATTGCCTTGGAGAGAAGCGGTTACCGAGGACGATACTTTGCCCTCAACCGCAGTTTTAACTTAATGGACGATATTGATTTGGGAGATATCAATCTCCAGCCGCTCAACCAGTTGCTTGTTCAGGAAAACATTAAAGAAGTAATTCTGGCTTTTAACCCGGATATGGACGGAGAAGTATTATCCAGATACCTGGCAGCCACTTTGAACCGACAGGGAATTAAAGTGACGCGTCTGGCGCATGGTCTGCCTGTAGGCGGAGACATTGAATTTGCCGATGAAATTACTCTGCGAATGGCCATTGAAGGCAGAAAAGAATGCATATAAAACATATACCTGGCATATTATGCAGTGAAATGGGAATCACTGCATTAATTACCAGGGGGTTGGCAGAGTGTGCAGCTTTTTCAAGTGTAAATGTTTAAAGATTGCCTCAAATAAAGCTTTTTCTTTGTCTAAAGAAACAAAAATAAACCCGGAATTAGTTAGAGCAGCCGGAAATGAACTCCGGCAGGCTTATCAGATCCTTTCCCAGGCTGACGAAGAGGATATGGTTGATTATGCTGTGTTTACAGTCAATGCTGCCGAAAAAAGGTACGGATACCTGTTAAAGAAACTTAAAGAACAGGAGAAACGAGAATTTTTGAGGTTAGAAGGAGGGGAAATTTAGTTGGCTACAGCAAATTTAGTGATGGCAATATTATTTCTTCTGGTAATTATATTTATTATTGCCAAACTGATAATGAAACCGATTAAATTAGTATGGAAACTGGTTATAAACTCAATTATTGGATTGGTTTTGCTGATGCTTGCCAATTATGTCGGGGCATATTTTGATTTCAGTCTGCCCCTTAACGTTTTGACAGTTTTAATTGCTGGGTTTTTAGGGATCCCAGGAATCCTGCTGCTGATTTGTTTTCAACTGTTAATTTAGTAAACCTCATAACTGTATATTAAAATGAGAAAGGCGGAGATGATCCGTCTTTTCGAGTTAAATAACAAAATTGTGGAATATTATTATAATATTGATTGCAACTCAATTAATAATTCCCGGGTATAAATGATAAAACATAATGGCTTTAGGATGAACAATACATAAATGTGCGTATTATTTAAACGATTAAACTTTAATATTGACGCACATTAATGTCTAATTTATACTTAGAAAAGCTACATTAAAAAATTATTAGTAAAAACGGACAAGGCATTATCATTCATTTTGCCCCGCCGCAAACACGCAGGAGGTGTTGATATTCACGTTTGAGAAAAATTCCAGAATCGTTGAAGCATATATTGGAGAATACGCCAGCGGCAAAAGTGAAATGGCTATCAATAGGGCTCTGGAACTGAGCAATCAAGGTCGGCGGGTTACTCTGGTCGATCTGGATACAGTGGAGCCTTTTTATACTTTAAGGCCAATTAAAAAGCAGTTGGAAAAGCTGAAATTAAATGTAATCAGCAGTTCTCGGGAAGATTCATTCGGACTGGGGGAAACCGGAGCTATGCTTATCCCTCGGGCGCGATGGGCTTTGAGAAATGAGGGTGACATTATCCTGGATATTGGTTATGGGGTATTCGGAGCACAAACACTCAATTTGGTTGAAGATATTGATCAAACTCCCGAATTAAAAGTCATAGCAGTTCTCAATGCGTCACGGCCAATGACCAATTCACTAGACAGGATTTTAGAATATGTTGAGGGATTGGGAAGGGTAGACGCAATCGTGGCCAATACTCATATGGGAGAAGAAACAACCCCCGAAATCATATCCACTGGCAACGAAATCATAGTGGAAGCAGCTCGGATTCTTCAGTTGCCTATAATATATGTAGCAATTGTTGAAGAACTAAAAGACAGTAATATAAATAACTTTGATTTACCGGTCAAATATATTAAGCGCTACATGCCATCAGCAATGTGGTAGCTTGCTTGATTTGATCTGTTTTTTACTATTTGTTTTATAGGAGGTGCGTTATATAAATGGAGAGAGTAATTGGCGAGAGCAAAAAGTCATTTATGACTGGAAATGAAGCCGCTGCCTGGGCCTGTTTAGCAGCAGGCGCAGACATTATGTTTGGCTATCCTATTACCCCCCAGAATGAAATCATGCATTATTGGACGCGTATGGCACCCAAATATGGCAAGGGATTTTTACAGACGGAAGACGAACTTTCCGCTGGGTTTACCGTCTGTGGCGGAGTACAAAGCGGCAAAAAAGCGTTTACCGCTACTGCAGGACCGGGTAATGTCCTGATGCAGGAACCATTTGGTATGGCGGAAGCCATGCGTTTACCTTTATTGGCAATCATTCAGCAGCGTGGCGGACCTTCATCGGGAACAGTTGTTTATTCCCAGCAGGAAGTAACGCTCACGACTTACGGAGGTAATGGGGAAGGACATCGCATTGTTTACTCAACCTCCACCCATCAGGAGATTTTCGATTATATCATCAAGGGTTTTAATACTGCCTGGAAGCGCAGATTTCCGGTATTTATCCTTGGAGACGGATATCAGGCTAAAATGCGTGAACCACTTGAGATGTATGATCCCGAGTCACGTGGTATTGAGATGGTGGAGCCCTATCCGTTGATTGGACTGGGCGGCAAAATTGGTGAAGACCGTGGTCCCAGCCATCTTTGCAATATATACAGCCTGGAGGAAGAACTATATGAAGTAATAACCAAAGTTCAAGCCGAATATGATGCGCTGACCCCTCAGATTACTGAGTATGATGAAAAATTCTGTGAAGATGCAGATATAATTCTCGTAACCCACGGAGTTGTATCCAGAGCTGCTGATGATGCAGTAAAGGCCTTACGCGCACAGGGGATTAAAGCCGGATATTTTAGGCCGATAACCTTGAGACCTTTCCCGCAGAAGGATTTACGTGCAGCCATTGCCAAAAGCGGCGCTAAAAAGCTATTGATCGCAGAATCAGCCATAGGTCAGTTGGAGCGTCTGGTTAAACAGGAAATCTACGGCGAAACAGTTAAAATAGAAACATTGTTTATGCCTGGGGTTGGAATTATTGAAAGTGATCTTATTGATAAAGTTAAGTCTGTTTTGTAGGAAGGAGGTAGAATAATGGCTGTTCAAGCAATCCCGAAATCATGGTATTTGCCCAGCAAGCCGCATAAATTTTGCCCCGGTTGCGGACATGGCATTGTGCTAAAAGCGCTGGGAGAAGTAATAGATGAACTGGAAATTCAAGATCAGGTTATATTTGGCTGCGACATTGGATGTTCGTTGCTGTCCTGGAATTTTTTCGCCTGCGATAGCACCCAGACCCATCATGGCAGAAC
>CAZRMB010000090.1:0-1358 GCA_964600925.1 uncultured Syntrophomonas sp. | reverse complement strand
CAGGCAACCGGATATCCCACCATGGGACCAGAATTTATTGCCGAACTGACTCCGGATAGTGCATATGTAGCCCGGGCTACGGTTTCAAAGTATAAACAGTTAAAAAAATATATCAGGAGTGCATTAAGAAATCAGATGGAAGGCAACGGATTCTCGTTTGTTGAAGTTCTATCCACATGTCCTACCAACTGGCGGACCAATGCGCAGCAGACCTGGAACTTCCTTGAGGACGAAATGGAGAAATATTTCCCGGTCGGCGAATTGAAAACTCCCTTTGGAAAGGGGGATAAATAATGTCATTAACAAGAATTGCACTGGCAGGGGAAGGCGGACAGGGTGTACAATCAATCGCTGAAATTTTAGCCGAAGCCGCTTATAATGAAAATCAGCAGGCTTTATATATCCCTAATTTCGGATTGGAGCAAAGAGGCGGAGTATCAATTGCTTTTCTGCAGTTCAGCGACAAGAGAATCGGTGCTCCCAAATTTCAAAAAGCCGACATCGTTATCGCTCTGAGTGAGAGAGCTGTAGCCAGAACAATCAGCTATTCGGGAGCGGAAACTCTTTATGTATACGACAGCAGCTTTAAAGTTGAAGCGGAAGAACTGCCGCAGGAGGCAAAACAGATTATTGCCCTGCCGGCTATCGATACCGCCAACAACGAACTGCACCCCAGGGTGTTTAATATCATTATTATGGGAGCTGTAATTGGACTAAGCAATGTAGTAAGCTTCGAAGCTGCCAAAGCTGCACTGGAGCACAAACTAGGCTATAAGTTCGAAAAAGACCCCAAACTAAGAGAATTAAACTTTAAAGCTCTGGAAATCGGGCGGGAAATGGCTGAAAAATCCCTTAAGGAAGGGGCGACGAACAATGCCTAAAGAAATTGAAGCAATAAGTTTTGATCTGGATAAGGCAACCTTCAATATATTCCCGGAATTCTGCAAAGGTTGTGGGTTGTGCAAAGAAAAATGTCCGAATCAGGTAATCGTTTGGTCAGATAAACTAGGTGTATACGGCACACCTACAGTCAAACCAAAGGACGAGGATAGTTGCATTGCCTGCAGTATATGTGAAATGGTTTGCCCCGATTGCGCGATTTCAATAATAAAGAAAAAGAAGCAAAAAGTCGGATAGAATATTTTATAATTAAGACCCCTGTTGCAGGGGTCTTAATTATTGAAAAATAATTGAATTTAAGAAAATACTTCTGCAAAGAATATAAAAAAACCGCGTCAGGAATCTTGACATAATATTGTCCAGGTGTTATCATAATTCTTGCGCGGAACGAGAGTGAAGCGCGACGATCTTGATAAAACAGAACAAAGAGAACAAGAAGTGCGAAAAAACCTTGAACG
>CAZRMB010000089.1:0-8869 GCA_964600925.1 uncultured Syntrophomonas sp. | reverse complement strand
ATAACCCGCCATGCATCATGAGATCACGCACCCTGAATACTGGCCTGTTGCTGCTTACATGCAACAGGCCTGTTTTGTTGATTATTCTTGATAATTTGCACCCCACGTGCTATCTGTTTTTCACTATTACAGCCCATTGAATCTTGACTTTTTTTTCTGAGGATAATTTGCCTGCAAGATTACAGATAACATTGGGTTTGATGGGGCTCTGTGCTGTTTTTGCTTCATCATTTTTTCTTTTTGGATACCAAAATACATGGCAGTTTTTTAGTTTGAATCCTGTGACGCCTCCTTTCGCGGATAGTTGTACGATAACCTATGGAGCTGAAAGCGCCAAACAAGGATATGATCCCATGATTTGTAATCCCGCTGATCCATGGGAAAGAAAAATGAATTATCCCCGTATATGGCAGCTCTTGTATAAATTAGGTCTTACAAAAGAGCACACAAATGTGTTTGGCATTTTGCTTTTTCTTAGCTATATAGGCGGAATAGTTCTTTTCATCCCTGAAAAACTCAATATGAAATCACAGATTATTATACTGATATCCTCTTTTTCACCTGCTGCACTTTCAGGGATTGAGAGAGGTAATACAGATCTGTTGCTTTTTTTTATTGTTTCTCTTTGCATTGTATTATTGTGTTCAAAAAAAAGATATCATAAAGTCGCAAGCTACCTGGTTCTGATTTTCGGCTTCCTTTTAAAGCTATTTCCTATTTTTGGTTTGGCGATCTATTTAAAGGAGCAGAAAAAGATTTTGAGGGCTATCTTGCTTTTTACCATTTTATTTTGCTCTTCGTATAGTGTGCTATTTTATCATGATTTATGCCTCATCAAGGCCGCTACTCCTGTAACGTACCGGGGTACCTATGGAATGAGTACATTGGGATTAGCCGCTTCGGAAATAGATAGAAATCTTGGACGGATGATTAACCTATTAAGCATTCTGTTGTTGATATTGGGCTCTGGCGCTACTGTCTATTTCATCCGAACCAGGAAACTCCATATCAACGAAATTTACAGTAATAATTTGGATGCTTTCAGAGTTGGCTCCAGCATCTTTTTAGGTACATTTTTGCTTGGAACCAACTATTCTTATCGTTTGATTTTTTTAATTTTTACACTACCTCAACTTGTCGAATGGATTGAAGCTGATTTCCCTGTTTTTTCTCTCAATTCCAAGATCGCATTGACGGCAATTTTGTTTTCCCTTTGGGGGAATTTGGCCATCCAGGCCATGAATGGAATTTTTGTTTTGAAAGCAACTGTTTTTTTGGTCATCAAGCTATCTCATGGGCTTACTTTTTGCAGTCTAATTTTGTTATTTGTGGCATCGGTGCCGAATCAGCTCAGAAACATATCGCATAATTACTTCTCTATTGTTTCTCTTAAAAGTTAAAGATCATTTCGTAAAAGACTCTGTAGTTATTACCAGTGAATGATGGATATGAGACCTCAAGGTTTGATCTTATTATTTTTAATATTTTTAACAATTTCTTTCAACATCGTTTATACACCGGTTACTAAAGTGAACCTCGACGATGAATCGATTAGCGACGCTGTTATCTATCTTTCCATGTATCAAGGACATTCTTTGAAAGAGATTCCCAAACCCTATCGATATCGCATACTGGTGCCGTACCTAGCAAGGCTCATCCCGACACCGCCTTCATTTTTAATGAAGGGATTTGATTCAAGCCCAGAAAAAGTTATCAAACTTAAGTTCGGAATATTGAATGCTATTGCTTTGGCGTTTGCCGCATGGATCTTATTTTTTTTCTGTCGCAGGCTTGACTTTAATCTCCAGTTAAGCATCTTGGGTAGTTTGTTATTCTTGTGTAGTTTCTACATTGTAAACTATTCTGGATTGCCTTTGACCGATGCATCAGCTTTTTTGTTTCTGACTGGATGTTTATATGCGATTCTGGCAAATAATAACTGGCTGCTGGGACTTTTTTTCACGGTGGGGATATTCGCCAAAGAGACGATAGTATTGGCATTTGTATATATCTTTTTCCAAAATAAAAAATTGAGCAGCAAATTGCAGAAATTTATCCTTTGTGTACCAGGGCTGCTGTCCTACCTGTGTTTACGCTTTTTCTATTTGCCGACAAACAATGGATATAACTATACGATTGATCGATTAGGCATAACGATCGCTAGTTATGCCCATGGTTTTGCACCATGGTTTTGGGCTGCATTCAATTTTCTTCTTGTGTTTGGAATTTTATGGTTCTTTGCCTGGCGGGGATTGAAAATTACCCTTAAGGAAAAGGATATTAAAGTTCTGGAATTATTACCCATTTTACCGGTTGTTATTGTTGTCCCTTTTGTAATCGGGAGTGATCTAGGAAGAATTTGGTTTCTCAGCTACCCGGTTATTATCCCCATGGCCTTGAAAGGCATTAATTATTACTTAATTGATCCAAGATCTCAATTATCAGGATAGAACGTGCAGCCATGATCTAGCTGGGAACCTGTGTGCAAGAAATTGAGAAAAACATTGAATCTCGATATTTGGGCGAATAGACGTTCAGCCTCTACCTGGGCTTCCAGAGCATTCTGGGCAATATCAGATCAAGGCATGTTCGCCCTGACCAACTTTGCTACTTATATTTTGCTCGCTCGTTGGTTGACTCCATCCCGATATGGCGTTTATATCCTCACCTCCTCTGCTTTTCTTATTTTCGGAATAATTCATACAAGCCTGATCACAGATCCAATGTTGGTATTCAGTGCCAAGAGGTCTGATCTTTTCCCAGATTATTATCAAGTGCTGAAAAATTTGCATTGGCGGTTATCCTTCTTGTTCAGTGCACTTGTATTAGCATCTACTCTGATATCGTGTATGCTGGGTTTTAAGGATTTGTCAAATTCTTTAGCAGGATTGGCGATCAGCATGCCTTTCATTTTGTTTTTATGGTTATCGCGTCGCGTTTTTTATGTCAGATTCTCACCTAAATATGCTGCTTATGGAGGACTTGTTTATGCTGCTAGCAATATGGTATTACTCTATGTCGCTCATAAATTGGGGTGGCTGAATCCTTTGATGGCATATTTAATTGTTGGCACAGTAAGTTTATCCGTAGCAGGAATATTGAATTGTAAATTAAGGCCAGTAGTGTATAAATCTTCCGATATGCAACAAATTTTGTCAGATCACTGGAAGTATGGGCGATGGATCTTGCTCTCTGCTTTGGTAACATGGATTCCCAGCAATATGGCCTATTTTTTCCTGGCGACGTTTGGCCTGTTAGATGATAGCGCAGCTTTCCGATCACTCATGAATTTATTGATGCCGGCCTTGAATGTATATACAGCGATGGGCATTGCGGTTGTGCCCTATTTTTCCAGGTTTGTACAATCCGGCCGTATTGCTGAATTGAAAAAAGCTAGCATCATTTCTGTGTTATGGATCTTGTTATTTGCTGCGCTGACGATAGCTCTGCTAATACCCTGGCATCATCTTTTTTTTAGATTATTGTACTCCGGGATGTATGCTGATCTGTCTCATTTAGCGCCATTATTGAGTGTTTCACTGATTTTTTTAGCATTTTCGGCTATCTTCAACAATGTTTTCCGCGCTTTGCATGCAACGAACAGACTTTTTCAGATTGCAGTTTTAACGGCTTGTGCCAATGTTCTTTTGAGTATCTGGCTGATCCCCCAGCATCATGTTTACGGCGCAGTTATCACTACAATTCTCTCCTCTATTTTAGAGACAAGTTTTATGATTATAACATTTATACGGCTCCGTCAATTGAAAAGGGTACCTCAGGGATAAAAATAATGAAGATTCTTGTCTCGGCATACGCATGTGAGCCGGAGAGGGGCTCTGAACCTGGTGTGGGTTGGAATTTTGTGAGGGAAATGGCGCAACTTCACGAATTATGGGTTATTACCAGGTCCGCAAACACTAAAGCCATCGATATTTTTTCCGAAAGTCATGACCTACCTACTATCCATTGGATCTATTTTGACTTGCCGAGTTGGGTGCCATTCTTTAAGCGATTTGACAGGCTGGAATTTGTCTATTATTTTATTTGGCAACTGGCAATATATCCTGTTGTAAAGAAAATGCATAAAAAAATTGCGTTCGATCTGGCGCACCACATTACTTTTGTGACCTATTGGATGCCGACTCTTCTCTGTCTGCTTCCCATTCCTTTTGTATGGGGGCCTGTTGGGGGAGGAGAAGCCGTTCCGAAGCCCATATTGCGCGTTCTTCCATTTAAAGGACGCTTGAGCGAACATTTCCGTTTGATTATTCACAAGATTTTTGAAATGAATCCTTTGTTACGCTGGACTGCCAAAAAGTCCGATATTATTCTGGCCACTTCGCCTGAGACCATGCGAAGGATTCAACATTTAACCACAAACAAATGCATCATATGGTCCCAGGTAGGGGTTCCAGATCAGGAATTCAAATGGTTATCGAAAACGCCATTCAAGGATACTGGACCCTTCACCATTTTCAGCGCTGGTGAATTGAAATATTTTAAGGCCTACCACCTTGCAATTGCATCTTTTGCGCTTTTTCTGAAGAATAATCCAGAAGCACAATACTGGATTTTTGGCGCAGGTCCTGCAAACGAATCATTGCTCGAGATTTGTCGCACTTTTCACATAGAACATCAGGTCATATTTGTCGGAATGGTAAACCGGAAGGACTTTTTAAAGAGTCTGGTCCATTGCGATATCTTTCTACATCCTTCCCTGCATGAATCAGGCGGATGGGTGATTGCTGAAGCGTTGTCAGCGGGTCGTCCGGTTATATGCCTGGATGTTGGAGGCCCAGGTTTGCAGGTTGATGAGACAAACGGGCGAAAAATTCGTCCTCTATCATCCGCTTATATTGTTGAACAGATTGCGGATGCGTTGGAGAGCCTGTCAACGGATCTTGAAAAAAGAAAACAAATTTATCACCAGTCAATAGAGGGGATCAGGATGAATTACCTGTGGAGCAAGAAAATACTTCAATTTGACCGTCTGTATTATGAACTTAAAAAAACGTAATTTTGGTGTCATGTTTCGGATTATCAGCATGGTGTGAAACATGGATTTCTCGATATCAATTGCGAAGAAGAATGAATCAGTCAATCCAGCAGGACATGGTTTGCGAATTCTTCTTGTACACAATTCATACCTTATTCCAGGTGGGGAGGATACTGCATTTGCAAATGAAATTGAACTATTAAAAAATCATAATCTGGAAATTATTCAATACACCATTGATAATAACCATATAAAAGAGATGAACCAGTTTTTACTTGGTATGAATACGATATGGTCGAGTCGGTCATATGTTATCCTCAAAAATATCATCCTGCGATATAAACCGGATCTTGTTCATTTCCATAATACTTTCCCGTTGATATCTCCTGCGGCGTATTATGCTTGCCGTAGCATGCGTGTCCCGGTAGTACAGACGCTGCATAATTATAGGCTCCTATGTCCAGCTGCTTTGTATCTCAGAAACGGGCAAGTCTGCGAATTGTGCAAGAGGTCTTGTTTTTCATGGCCCGGCCTGATGCATACCTGTTATCACGATTCATTCATGGCGACGGCAACAGTAGAAGCCATGATACTTATCCATCGTCTATTTTCCACTTGGCGTCGCTGTGTTGATGCTTATATTGCACTGACCGAATTCGCCAGGCAACAATTTATCCATAGCAGATTGCCAGCTGACAAAGTATACACAAAACCAAATTTTGTGTATCCTGATCCAGGGATACGGCAAGGCTTGGGTAAATATGCATTATTCGTGGGCCGACTTGCCTCTGAAAAAGGGATCGATGTTCTTGTACGTGCATGGGGCCGTCTCCAGAGTATTCCATTGGTCATCGTTGGTAGCGGGCCGGAGCATGGAAAAATACGCGATTGGGCTTCGCACTGTTCGGATATTACCTACCTGGGGCACTTGCCCAGAGAAAGTGTTTTTGCATGGATGAAGAATGCCAGGATTTTAGTCTTTCCCTCTATTTGCTATGAAGTATTCGGATTGACGATTGCAGAAGCTTTTTCATGTGGGTTGCCCGTCATTGCCTCAAGATTGGGCGCCATGGCGGAGCTAGTAGAAGACGGCCGGACTGGTTTATTGTTCGAGCCCGGCGATGATGGGGAACTCGCCAGGAAAATAAGCTCGGTCTGGAATCAGGAGGACAAGCTAATGGAGATGAGCTTGGCTGCAAGGATGGAATATGAAAGCAAATATTCAGCGAATCCGGCCTATACTATCCTGATGGAAATCTATGCCAAGGCGATGAAAAACCACAGCAGAGGGCATTTGTAAAATGACCAGATATCCGAAAATAACCGTTGTCACGCCTTCTCTGAATCAGGGTGAATTTCTGGAGCAGACGATTTTGTCTGTGTTGGAACAAAACTATAAAAATCTAGAGTATATCGTGATTGATGGCGGTTCCCAAGATAGTTCTGTCGAAATTATCAAGAAATATGAGAAATATCTGGCATATTGGATCACTGAAAAAGACAACGGGCAGGCTGAGGCCATTGCAAAAGGATTCCGGCATGCCACTGGAGAAATCCTGGCATGGTTGAATTCTGACGATCAATACTGCCCCGATGCGCTTCAGACAGTAGGACAGTATTTTTGCCAGAATCCAGAAGTTGACTTGCTGTATGGTGATTATTATTTGTTATATCCGGATGGCAAGCATAAACTAAAAAAAAAGATAGATTTTGATTATGCGATTGCATTATATTGCTATTTGATGATACCTCAGCCATCAGCCTTTTGGCGGCGCACTATTTACGACGCTGTTGGCGGGATGGATATTTCCCTTTCCTATGCCATGGATTATGACCTTTTTTTGCGGATAGCGTGTCTGGGGCGGGTTGAGCATTTCAAGCATCCCCTCTCCGTATTCAGATTGCATTCACAGAGCAAATCTGTAGCTCACTCGGACCGATTTGCCGAGGAGAATTCCCTGGTGCAGAAAAAACATCTCCCAGAATCATTACTCAGGTCTCCTTTTTTTTACCTGAAAAGGTATTTTCTTCTACTTAAAACAGTTATACTCTTCTTCTGTCAAAGAGGGATGATTGTATATAAGAAAGAGCAAGTTTGATCGATTGTCAATGTATTAAGAAGCAACAACGAAGAAATTACGAAATGCTTAAGGTGTGAACTGAATTATAAGCTATGAATGATAATAAAAATATAAAGTTACATAAAAGTATTGAGCTATATGGTGCAATTCTTCTTCTGAGCATTGGGCTCGCCTTCAGTATTGCTAGAGGATTTTCATGGGTCATTGTGATAATCTGCAGTTTGGTTACCGTCTCTTTCCTTTATAAGGCTTTTGGGTTGGATGAGCTTAGCATCAAATTGAGTGACCTTATTATTTTTCTTGCTCTCTTCAGTGGACCGCCGAGGCCCAGATCCAGAGATCCATTGGCTTCTTTTCGTGGTGAATTAGACCTCGTGATAATAATCTACATTTTCGTTTGGTTGCTCGGTGCGATTTGGATTGTGCTACATTTTATCTCTCAAATGAAAACGAGAAAGGGACACGTGCATCTGGATGCTGTGCAATGGCTGGCTATCACTTTCAATATATCCATCTTGCTTTCTGCTCTAGTTTCTCCAGTTGTTCTACTCAGCGCTTTCCGTGGATTACAAATTACTATATTATTGTTTTTTTGCTATTTCTATGTGAATAAATATGGGATTTCAGGAACAGTACGCTCACTGAATTATTCCTATTTCTTAATAGGACTCGCAATTGTACTTTCAGCTCTGTTCGCACCAGATTTGGTTTATGTCGATGGCCGTTTGCGGGGCGATTATATTGCCAGCACTGGTTATGTAGGCGTGATTGGACTCATTTTGACTTTGACCAGTTCTCCGACAAGATACAGGTTTTTTAATTTTCTTTTGTCGGTGATGTATATGTGGATGCTTTTAGCCTCTCGAACTCGTGCAGCTTATGTTGCATTTATACTTTTTACACTTATGATGATATTGAAGGCTCCTCAGGTTTTTCATCGTAAAACATTCAGATATCTCTTCTATCTAGCCATACCCTTTATCTTTGTCTATGGTGATCAAATTACGGGGTGGTTAATCAGAGAGCCGGAAAGTATTTCTACATTAAGCGATCGGACTAGAATTTGGAATGCTCTACTACTTCAGACGATGGATTTTTCTCCATTGTTAGGCATGGGTTATTATTCAGAGCGGCTGGTGACTCTCGATGTAAATCCTGGGATTGGTACTGCGCATGGAACTCCCGCAATGATAATTTATGGAGCTGGTTTCCTTGGCTTTGGATTATTTGTATTATTATGGCTTGTTACTCTTTATCGTTCGATTAAATTATGGATTGCCTCACCAAATGATACAATCGTTTTTCTTCTTATAATGATAATATTAACTACTTCGATTATTGGAATCGTTTCTGAAGATATGATAACCGCTAGCACGACCGGCTTTACCTTTTATCTTTTCCTTTCGCTTCTGCCGAATATATCCCTATACAAAAACTACCTTATTCAAGATTAGGTGATGAAAAAATGATACAAGAGAGAATTTAAATCAGATGTTAATTTATCGTAATAATAGACGATGGAGCATTAATAGAATTAATCTCTTGTATTTCCCGAAAATTATCTGTAAACTTATTAAAATATGAGGTTAAATGGGCGGGGCTGACGATCGAGAAAAGCGTAATCGGGATCATGAGATGATCGGGATTACGCTTTTTTATTACCAAGCTGCCCGGAGTTATTAGCTTGATATCGAGATATCATAATTTCTGCAAGAAGTGAACATTATTGGCAAGCTGGTCCAGGGAGTATTCTGAATGGCCAAAGGCAAAAATCACGGCGCAAATCTGGGTT
>CAZRMB010000088.1:0-8915 GCA_964600925.1 uncultured Syntrophomonas sp. | reverse complement strand
ATTCGGGAACAACAAATTATGAATGGTAATATATCTATCGAAAAGAAAAGAAACAAAAAGAAAATTTATTTTTTAAATTAATGGAACCAATCACAACCCTTAGTCGTCATATTAAGCAGGTTAAAATGTTATTTTGCGACCATTTAAGTTTATTGAAAGGGGGAATTAACAACATATCAAGCGCGAGATCACCTGTTTCAATGCTGTATTGAGTCATCAATACGATCACCTTCTGAAGTTATATTGAGCAATCAATATGATTATCTAAATTAAAAACATAAGGAGGAAAACACAGTATGTTAAGAAAACATAACAAACTGATCATGCTGCTGGTATTGGTAACATTCATGTTCACCATGGTCGGCAGCGCTGGTGCAGCAACTTTCAGCGATGTTACTGGAACATCCGTTGAAGCCGCTGCTATTTACAAACTCAATGGTCTAGGAATCATTGACGGATATCCGGATGGCACATTCGGACCTGAAAAGACCATCACCCGCGCAGAATTTGCGAAAATCGCCTGCGTAACCGCCGGACTGAAATCAGTAGCTTCCGGCATGGGTGGAACCGCTTCTCCGTTCAGTGACGTTGCAACTGACCACTGGGCCAACGGCTGGATCAATGTAGCCGCTGCACAGGGATATGTTAAAGGCGACCCGGCTGGAACCTTCCGTCCGGAAGATCAAATCACTCAGGCTGAAGTAGTTACAGTTCTTATGAGACTCCTGGGCTACAACGACAATCTGGCTGGCGAATGGCCGTCAGATTACATTGCCAAAGCTGCCAACCTGGGCGTTCTGGACGATGTGACCTTCGTTGCCAATCAGGCTGCTACCAGAGGCATTGTTGCTATTATTGCCAGTGCAACCCTGGATGAAAATGTTGTAGAATATGCAGCTTCTGACAATCTGTTTAACGAAGCCGTAAAAACTTATGACAAAGGCGATGGCAAAGGGAAAATTTCTCAGAGCTATACCTTGCTTTATGACAAATTCAGTGAATCACAGAAAACTGAAGATGCCCTGATCATGTCTTTCTCAGTAAATGACGACGATGAATATACCATTTACTATTATCTCTATGATGACGACGGTGCCCTGAAAGATGCCGATACTGTTGTTGCCGGTTATCAGCCTTATTCAAAGAAACTGGCTGACAACTGCACGCTGCCCGGTGGCTCCATTCTCGGTGCTATCGAAAACTTTGCAGATTTTGTAACCGATGACGATAATGAAATCATCAGCATCGTTTTAAAAGACTACAAGAAATTTGGACCCAAGACTTCTGCCGGCACTCCCATGAATGAAGTTGTCATTGATAACGGCAAAGTAAAAATTGACGGAGTAAAATACAGCTTTGCAGATACCCCGATCGTAACTGAAAGCTGCAACACTGAGTTTGCCGCTGGCACTCTGGTTGCTCCGCTGACAACATTGGTTGGTGCTGTGAGAGCCGGTGCCAGCACTGCTGCACAGTGGCAGGCCGTTGAGGATAAAATGTTGGTTAACACCATCAGCGCATCTGACATTGCAGATGACACTTATGATGCTTCCGACGCTTATGCCGTTATCATGAATGATGACGACGAAGTCGTTGCTTTGAGAGCATGGACCTTCCCGACCCCTGGTATTGTTGAAAAAGTAAACGGCGAAAAAGTTACCTATCAGACTGGTGCAACCCCGGCTGCTGCAGCTAATCCTTTAGTAACGATTGTAAAAGCTAAATTAGCTGCCCTTACAGGCGCAGCAGCAGTTGTAGATTTAGATGTTGTTCCTGATGGCATAGCTGATGAAATCGATGCTTTAGTAGGAGCTGCCCCGGTTCCGACCCTAAATTTACAGAGCAACGCAGGTGCTTGGGATGGATTTGTCAACACTACCAGTTTCACTGATGAAGACATCTATGTCCAAAGAGATGGCAAACCGGCCAAACTGGCTGACCTGCAGGAAAATGACACCCTGAGTGTACTGGAAAACTACCGTGGTTGTGACTACTATCTGGTAGCCACCAGCACCAAGATCAATGGAACGCTGGCATCTGCCAAATATGATGGCGGCAACGTCAAATCAGTCACCGTCATGGGTATGACTTGGAAAGCTCCGTGGTCCAATCTGCTCAAGACCACATATCAGGGACGTTATACTGACGATGCAAATGACCCTAGTTATGCAAAACTGACCCAGAGTATACTTTACAATGAATATGATGCATGGAATACTGATGTCTCCTTACTGCTGAGTACAACCGGCAAGGTAGCTGGCCTCATTCTCGGCGATACTGAAAGCTCCAAGATGTATGGTGTTGTCACCGACTGGTCCACAGATATGACTGCTGCCAACGGAGATACCATACAGAATGTAACCATCATGAAGGCTGATGGTGAAGAATATTCCTACGGACTGGCTGAAGATAGCTATCTGCAGAATGAAAAAACCGGAACCCGCACCAAGGTCGAAGATCTTCCTGCTGGTGCTGTTGCTGGTGCTGCCAGTGGAAACAGAGCAGCCGACTATGCTGCAGCTCAGTTATATCTGGTACCGGGAACAGCAGCTGGAGCATTTACAAATGGCGTTCTGGTATCCGTATCTCTCGATTCCGACAACATTATCAAAACCATCAAATACTGGGGTGGTTATGGTGCAACACTTGTTAAAACTACCAATATGGATACCGATGAAGACCTGTTCAAAGCAGCTGACGGCGTTTGGTATGATGCGAAAGATGTAGTCGTCTTCAATCTGGTTGGTACCGATCTGGCTGATACCGAAGTCTTGGGTTGGAAAGAGCTGAAAGAAGCTGCCGGTGCGAATTACTATTCATACTATACCAACAGTTCCAATGAACTGGAATATGTTGTAATCCCGACAATTGCAGGAGCAGCTCTATCTACGGATACCAAGTATGCGATCTACTATGAACAATATTCAGATTCTGATGACTGGATCAAGTTCGTAGGTATGGATGCATTAGAAGTGGATGCTATCGTTCCTGGCTTGACCAAAGGCGATGTAGTATCCTACAAGCTGAGCGGCGGCAAAGCGACCAATGTTACCGCGGTACTTGATTATGAAGATACCACTGGCGCACAGACCATTGATACCCTTAATACGGGAACCTTGGTCCTTGCGGATGGCACTTCCTACAAGATCGATTCCGAGGACACTGTATATCTGGATAACAGCGATGACAAGAGCCTGAAGGTTCTGGAAGGAGTCGCTGAAGGCGATATCGTCATCGTCATTGATGATACCGGTGTGCTCAGTGGCAGTGGTGGAGCTTATAGCGATACAGCTATGGCCATCATAGTTGTTGACTAAGCTATATCCACCAAGCTAAATATCTAAAGCAACAAAAGACTCCCCCGGGTTTGTCAGGGGGAGTCTTTACTATGACTGGGCTCCTGACCATTTTATGTTCAGGGGTCTATTTTGTTTTAAATACATCCATCCTTCACGGAAAGTTCACAATAATGCTGTATATTATAGTAAATAAGACCTGTGTAACCGTACTTTGCCATCTACAACAGGGCGTATGCCGGTCAGGCAAAAATATTAGGAGGGAATTGTTATTAACAAATCATGCATAGTATGTAATAACAGGAGAATATTTTCCGTATATAAAATATACAGCGATCCGGGGAGGGATTATTAATGAAAGTGAAAAACAGAGCCATTGCGGTACTGCTGCTCTTTATATTTATTTTTTCCATAACGGGCAGTGCCAGTGCGGCAAAATTCAGTGATGTGACTGGGACTGGCGATGAAGCCTCGGCTATATACAGATTAAGCGGGCTGGGCGTCCTGGACGGATATCCGGATGGGACTTTCCGGGCTGAAGATACGATCACCCGGGCTGAATTTGCCAAAATTGCCTGTGTTGTTGCAGGATTAAAGACAGTAGCATCCGGCATGGGCGGGGTAGCTTCGTCATTTAATGATGTAAGTACAGATCACTGGGCCAACGGCTGGATCAATGTGGCTGCCGCCCAGGGTTATGTGAAAGGAGACCCGGACGGAAGTTTCCGACCGGATGATGAAATCACCCAATCGGAAGTAATAACGGTTTTATTAAGACTACTTGGCTATAATGATAACCTGGCTGGAGATTGGCCTTCAGACTATATTGCCAAAGCCGCCAATCTGGGTGTATTGGATGATATTACTTTTAATTCAAATGCTGCTGCTGCCAGGGGATTAGTTGCTGTGGTAACCAGCGCTGTTCTGGATGAAAATGTTGTTGTTTATAAAGCGTCTGATAATCTTTTTGAAGAAGCTAAACATACTTATGACAAAAATGATGGCAACGGAAAAATATCCCAGAGCTATTCATTGTTGTATGACAAATTCAATGAATCAGAATCGACCCAAAATGCTTTGATCATCAATTTCACCGTCAGTGATTCTGATGAAATCACAATAGACTACTACACCTGGGATGATGACTTTACCACCCTGAGCAGTCTAAAGACTAAAAAAGTAGCTGAAGACTGCACTTATTCGGGCGGAGGCAGTATCCTGGATGTAAATGAACATTTTGTGGACTTTGTGGTCAATGATGACAATGAGATCACAAGTATAACGATGAAAGACTATCAAAAATTTGGCCCCGATCTATCCGACGGAACTTTAATGAATGAACTGGAAATAGATAACGATAAAATTGTTATTGATGGCAAAAAATATAACTGGGTCGATTCCAATATCGTAGTAGAAAACTTTGAGGGTGCAAGTGGTTTGCTGACAGTTGACCCGAGTACTTTGGCTGATAAGACTTATGACAGTTCCGATTGTTATGCGGTCATCCTCAATGAAGACGATGACGTTTGCGCGATACGGGCCTGGACATATCCCACTGCCGGGGTCGTCGATTATGTTAAGAATGACCGTATTTTCTTTATGGATAATGCAGCACCGGTCAAGAACATTGTTGCCGCCGGGATCACGAGCAATGCCGGAACATGGGACGGTTTTACCAACGCCGCCAATTTTGAAGATGAAGACATATTTGTTGAAAAGAATGGAGAACCGGCCAATCTTGATGACTTGGAAACCATGGATACGGTCAATATCTTGAAAGATTATCGGGGATGTGACTACTATATTATTGCTAGTTCAGCTGTCGTTGATGGAACGCTGCAGACAGCCAAATATGTTGATATAGACGAGGACGGCAGTGGCAGCATAGAGGCTGATGAACAATTTGTTAAACAGATTAAAGTTGACGGTCAATGGTATACGCTTGCTCTCAATGACGTATCTGGAAGCGGTGTTTATACCGGTTATTATTCCATCGACGATGGTGATACCTTTGAAGGCAAGATGACCAAAGAAACTTTAAGTGATGAATATGATATGTGGAATGAAGAACTTAAAGTTCTGCTGACCGCCAGTGGAAGAGTAAGCAGTTTAATATTTGGCGGGGCCAGCAGCGCTTCCAAGATGTATGGAGTGATTACCGAAATCAGTGGTGAAATGAGTTATAAGGATGGAACTACGGTCAGGTCAGTGAAATTGATGCAGGCAGACGGTTCTGAATACACGTATCCGATCAGTGAAGACACTTACATCAAGAAGACTGGTGCGGCGGGAGCGTTTAACAAGAAGATTGACAATCTGACCGCAGCTGATTCCTATCAAGGGGTCAAGTATTCGTTGGATGATGTAGATTCAATGATACAAGCTTTTGTGGATGGTGATACCAGCGGGGATGGGACTGTCGATGCGGCCGATGGAGAAAAGGTCGCCGGTCTGGTTGCGGTTACGTTAAAGAGCAGCGGGATTGTGGATCGGATCGAAGTTTTCAGCCCTGTTTCAACAGTATTGAGTAGTACCAACCTGGATGAGGATAATGAACTGCTTAAGCTGGGGTCTACCTGGATGGATGCGGGAGAAGTGGTAGTATTCAACCTTAATGACGGGGCCAGCGGTTCGGCTGACAGTACAGGAGATTTGGAAGAAACCAATGTGGTTGGCTGGAGTGAATTGGAGAAAACCATGGGAACGGTAATAGCCTACTATGCCAACAGCAAAAACGAATGCAAATATGTACTTATCAATTCAGCACCCATGGCTAGTGACAGTCATTATGCCATCTACTATGATGAGTATTCTGACAGTGATGACTGGGTAGAGTTTGTGGGACATGATGCTTACAAAATCGATTCCATTGTCAATGGTTTGACCAAGGGCGATGTGGTCAAGTATAAATTCTCCGGTAATGAAATAATCATTTCCAGTATTGCGGTCTATTATGGCGATACGAGTTCGATAGCGGTAGAGAATGTCTCCGGGCATGTATTGTCCTTGGATAACGGTGAATCATACAAAACGAATGATGATACCCAGTACCTGGATATTACTGATGATAAAAATCTGGAGGTTCTTGACGGGGTAGCGGAAGGCGATACGGTGATTGTAATTCCTGATGATACTGACAGTTCATTGGCAGCAGCGGTAGTGGTTGTTGATTACAGTGGAATTGGTGCAGGTCTGACGGCAGCCAAGGCTGCCGCAGCGGCCCTTACATCTTCGAGTTATGTGGATTTCAGCGCTGTAACCACTGCCCTGGCTATGGCTGAAGCTAGCGATACCCAGAAAAAAGCCAAAACAACTGCAATCAACAATGCTATTGCGGCACTGGTGTTGAAGTCAGATCTGACCGCCTACAATGCTGCTCTGGCAGCGGTAAATCAAGCTGATTACACAGTTGCCAGCTGGGCAGCCTATAAGTTGGTAGTAGATGCAAATGTGGTGACAGTTGCTAATACCCAGGCGGAAGTTAATACCGCCACCAGCAACATAACAACAGCGCAGGGAAGCCTGGTGCTGAAAGCAGATCTGACTGCCTACAATACAGCTCTGGCAGCGGTAAATCAAGCCGACTATACAGTTGCCAGTTGGGCAGCATATAAGTTGGTGGTAGATGCGAATGTAGTGACAACAGAGAACACCCAGGCGGAAGTAAATACGGCCACCAGCAATATCACAACGGCGCAGGGAAGCCTGGTGTTGAAAGCAGATCTGACGGCCTACAATGCCGCCCTGACAGCAGTAAATCAAGCCGACTATACAGTTGCCAGCTGGGCAGCATATAAGCTGGTGGTAGATGCCAATGTAGTGACAACAGAGAACACCCAAGCGGAAGTAAATACCGCTACCAGCAACATAACCGTCGCTCAGGTAAGCCTGGTAGCTATATAAAATATACGATACAGCAACAATATTTAAACCTAACATCACCCTCTGTTGGATACGGCAGAGGGTGTTTTCCAAATTATCTCTATAGCGTGCAAGCTTAATAGGAGTTAAAATGTATATACAGTAGAAAATATTTGCAAATGAGGAGAGGGTTGCTGAATGAAAATACATAAGGTTGTTACGGCGGCGGTTGCTGCTTGTATGATGTTGCTGATGTTTGCAACGGCCGGACAGGCTGAGGCAGCGGTTATCGAAAAAGAAGGAAATCCGGTACAGATGGTACTTACTGATTGGGGCGGAGTCAGTCTTAATCTGCAGGGACAGGAAAAATACTTTAAAGTCTGGGAACGTTCTACCGGCAATTATTCAAAAATTAATCTTGCTCTAACCAACATCGATTCTTATGATGTGGACGGAAGAAGCCTTGTCTATACCATCAGTTCCGGTTCTTCCATGGATGTTTATTTATATGATTTGAAGACTGGCACAAATACTGCGATATCCAAGACTTTTACCGCCAAGCGAAATGTAAAGATTTGCGGTAACCGGATCGTCTGGGTGGATTATGGTATTGGCAGCGGAGGGATATATATATACAATCTGACTGATGGCAGTTCAACCAGTATCAAGCTGCAGGAAAGCAAAAACATTGAGCTGGCTCTCACAGATTCCTATCTGTCATATATTGGCCACCAGAACGGTATCAACGGTGTATTTGTTTATAATTTCCAGAACGGGTCAACCATAACAGTTGACCATTCTTATGGAGACAAGGCTTCGTTAAGTATGTCGGGCAACAGAGTGGTCTGGGCTGAGGGCAGCGGTGCAACGCTTCCTACCGGCAGTTTTTATAATCAGGTTTGGGGTTATGCAGTTGCCTATAATGCCTTGAATGAGTTGTGGATGTATGATATCAGCTCCGGAAAACTTACGCAACTGACTAATAATGATAACAATGATGTCCAGCCTTGGATATGGGATAAATACGTAGCCTGGGTTCAGAATGCAGAAGGAACACCAAATATTATGCTCATGAATCTTGATACGGGAACCGTTGAAAAAATCGCATCAACCGACTTTTATGAGGTAAAACCCAATATGGATTACGGTTATCTCTCCTATATTACGATTAAGGGCAATCTGGCTGATTTGACTGTATTGTCTTTAACAGGCGGGGATCCATCTGCAACACCTTCAGGTGATACAAATGCAATTAAATTGTTTATTAACGACACCCAATATTTTATGAATCCGGAACCTTACATCAAAGACGGGCGTACGTTGGTGCCAATGCGAAGGGTTTTTGAAATTCTGGGAGCACAGGTGACCTGGAACGAGGCAGAACAATGCGTTACAGCAGTGAAAGGAATTACAGAAATCAAACTGTATATCGGCAGCTCGACTGCCTATAAGAATGGTCAACCGGTTCAACTGGAGGTGCCGGCGGAGATCATGGCTTCCACGGGCCGTACCATGGTTCCCTTGCGTTTTGTGTCAGAAGCGCTGGGCGGCAGCGTCAATTGGACTGGAGCAACCCGTACCATAAATATAGATACCGGTATTTAAAAGAAGATTTATTTTCAAGTCAGGGAATCAACGTTCCCTGACTTATTTTTTATATAAATGTTTTTAAAAAGCTATTGCAGGGTAGTTTGTCTTAACGATATAATGCAAATAGCTGCCGACCGACCAACCGGTCGGTCGGCGAATACATAATAC
>CAZRMB010000087.1:0-8938 GCA_964600925.1 uncultured Syntrophomonas sp. | reverse complement strand
AAGAACGGAGCATTGTTTTAAAGAATGTTAATTGATCGTCGCTCAGGGCATCATCACAAAGATGGCAGGAGTGCTTTAGTGTGAAGAATACGAAATTTATCTTTGTTACCGGAGGTGTTCTCTCCTCACTGGGTAAAGGTCTGGCGGCGGCATCCATTTCCGCTTTGCTGGAAAGCCGCGGATTGAAAGTAACCAATCAAAAACTGGATCCGTACATTAACGTTGATCCCGGCACCATGAGCCCTTTTCAGCATGGCGAAGTTTTTGTCACCGATGACGGCGCGGAAACGGATCTCGATCTGGGGCATTATGAGCGCTTTACATCCACCCGGATGGGGAAAAGCAATAACCTGACCACGGGTCAGGTTTACTTTGCCGTCATCACCAAAGAGAGGCACGGCGATTATCTGGGGAAGACCGTCCAGGTTATTCCCCACATAACCAATGAAATCAAAGATTTTATTCGCCACACCGCCGAAGGTTTTGATGTGGCGATTGTGGAAATAGGCGGGACCGTCGGCGATATCGAGAGCCTGCCCTTTCTGGAAGCTATTCGTCAGTTCCGTAATGAAGTAGGCAGGCAGAATGCAATCTTCATTCATTTAACCTGGGTGCCGTTAATCAAAACCGCCGGTGAAGTTAAAACCAAACCCACGCAGCACAGCGTCAAAGCTTTGCGCGAGATCGGTATTCAGCCGGACATTCTCTTGTGCCGGACGGAAAATTTTCTTTCCGAAGACATCAAAGCGAAAATCGCCCTCTTCTGCAATGTGGAAGTGGCCGCCGTCTTTACGGCCAAGGATGTCAATTGCATCTATGAGGTGCCGTTGATTTATCACCGCGAAGGTCTGGATGCCAAGATCGTCGATCTGCTCAATATCTGGACCGGTCAGCCCAGGCTCGACGCCTGGGAGGAAGTGGTGCAGAAATTTCACAATCCCGAGCATGAGGTATGTATAGGCATTGTCGGCAAATACGTGAATCTGACCGATTCCTATAAAAGCCTCAATGAAGCCCTTGTTCATGGCGGCATCGGCAATAACTGCCGGGTGAAATTAAAATTCATTGATTCGGAAAAGGTGGAAGCGGAGGGCCTGGACGGCAAGCTTGATGACGTGGACGGAGTTTTGATACCGGGGGGCTTCGGCATCCGCGGTATTGAAGGCATGATTACCGCCGCAAAATACGCACGGGAGAAGAAAATTCCCTTTTTCGGAATCTGCCTGGGCATGCAAATGGCGGTGGTGGAATATGCCCGGCATATTTGTGGTCTGGGCGGAGCCAACAGCTCCGAATTTGATCCTCAAACTCCTTATCCGGTAATCGATCTGCTTCCCGAACAGCGTAATGTCCAGGATATGGGAGCCTCGATGCGTTTAGGCGCGTGGCCTTGTTTAATATCGCCGGATTCTTTTGCTTTTGACGCTTACGGGCAGGAGGAAATTTCCGAACGGCACCGGCATCGCTACGAATTTAACAACGACTATAAAAAAGAGTTGACGGACAAGGGGTTGCGGATAACAGGAGCGTCGCCGGACGGACGCCTGGCGGAAATTGTGGAATTAAAAGACCATCCCTGGTTTTTAGGCTGCCAGTTTCATCCCGAATTTAAATCCCAGCCGACAAATCCCCATCCGCTTTTCAGTAAGTTTATCGCAGCGGCTTTAAAATACGCTCAAAGCACTGGCAAGTGTAAATGAAAAATTGCCTGATCATTACGGATATTCAAAATGATTTTTGTCCCGGCGGCGCGCTGGCCGTTGCGGGAGGCGATGAAATTATACCGGTCGTGAACTCTCTGGCGCATCAGTTTGATAAAGTGGTCGCCACGCAGGACTGGCATCCCACGGGACATGTATCTTTCGCCGCCACCCACAATCAAGAACTTTACGACACTATCTCCATAGATGAAATTCAACAGGTTCTGTGGCCTGTTCATTGCGTCCAGGGCTCCTTGGGCGCCGATTTTCACAAGGAACTGGACTTGCGCCCCGTCGATCTGATCATCCGCAAGGGCAGTCATCCGAACATCGATTCCTATTCAACTTTTATGGAAAACGACAAGAAGACCTTCACCGGCTTGCACTCTTATCTGCAAGGCTTCGCTATCCAGGATTTGTATTTTTGCGGTCTGGCTACTGATTATTGTGTTTATTACAGCGCCATGGACGCCAGGAATATGGGATTTAATGTCAGTGTTATTCTGGATGCCTGCCGGGGTGTGAATGTGCCGGCGGGAAATCTCGCGGCGACCGTTCAGGCAATGAAAGAACGGGGCATTCGCATCCTGAATCACGATGAGTTGCCGTAATCATAATTTGCTTAGAGAAAAGCATTTGATTGACCGCTATATTTTAGTGTTTTTTGAAAAAAGTTACGAGCAAAACACCGGCAATAAAACCACCAATATGTCCCCACCAGGCCACTCCTCCGCCGGACGAAGGTAATACTTGAGCAATCGTACCGGCAAATACTTGTAACAAGAACCACCACCCTAAAAAAATTACCGCAGGAACTTCTATAAACCACGGGATAATAAAGATCGGGATGAATGTGAGAATTCTTGCCCTGGGAAACAAGACAAAGTATGCCCCCATGACCCCGGCGATTGCACCCGACGCTCCGATCACAGGCATTGACGATCGCGGGCTGAAGAAAATGTAGAATATGCTGGCCAGCACCCCGACGATCAAGTAGAACATAAAAAATCGGCCATGTCCCATTCGATCTTCCACTTTGCTGCCAAAAACTTTGAGAAACCACATATTACCGAGAAAATGCAGCCAACCACCGTGCAGAAACATAGTGGTGAAAAAAGACAAATAATCAATTAAGGGAAGACTGTTATGGCGGCGTTTCGTATAATCCGCAGGAACAATTCCGAAATAATAGGTAAAATCCTCAAGCAGCTCCGGTGGCAGGGTAGTTTCAAACCAAAAAACAATACCGCACAGGATAATCAGCATCCATGTGGTTAAAGGAAATGTTCTATTGGGTACTGTGTCTCTGATAGGAAACATATGTTTGCCTTCCAGAAAATCCGGTATCAGTCATCGTTTTATGCCTGGTTTATTGGTGTTTGAGATTGCTTATCCGGAAATAAATCATTCTATGGCTCCATATAAAGCCTGAGCACTGAGTCATCCTTACCTATGCTTGACTTGCACTGTCAAATTAAGTCCTGCCTTGATTACCGGTTGCATCTACAAAAGGGTGAATGGCGGCAGATTATAAGAACTGAGCATTACGGATCGAAAGAGATGACCGCCGGGGACGATAATTTCACCGGCAGCATAAGCGATCTGGTGGCACGCATCTTCGTACCTATGCCTCAGGCCACTGAAGCACACCGCAATCCTTACGAGAAAGACTTCTCGGCAATACAATGGCCCCAAGACCGTCGCCACCGCCAATTTGATCTCCTCGTCCGGCAAGGAATTCATGTACAGTGAAAGCTGAAACATATGCATCAAGCATATCTTTTGGGCCAAGGCTGAAATCAGCAAGACTAATAGACAAGCGTGCTGCGTGATCCTGATTGAGCTGACGATACGAAGCCGTAGGAAACACTTCGTACACATCTGTCTGGGCGGATAAGGAAGAAAATAATGAGAAGCCAATTCCATCCAATCGGGACAGTCACCAGCCAAAGGCGTATACTGGGGATTTCCCAGTCTCAGCGAAGCAACAACGACTTCACAATGCCTTCCACGCCCCTGATCCTCTGGCTGCCTTAGGCGCCATCTCCGATCTCTCCAGTAGTACTCGCGCGGTTTTGGCAAGGGACAACGGGGCGCATCAATTCCTACAGCCACTCTATCAAAGTGCTCAAGCAACTCCGAAACGAGACTTCGGATTCTATCTGGTGACAAAAGCCATTCGGAATGGTATGGCATCAGCTCCGAGTCCAAGACGGCACACGAACAGCCACGATTCATTTGAACATCAACACCCACGTAAGCAATTCCATTCATGATTAATTCAGTAGAAATATATTAGCTATTCCTCTTCCTCTTGAGCCATTTCCTTTTCCGATAAAGGCTCAATCTTCCTTCTCCCGTGAATTAGGTCATGGCAGTCAGAACATAGTATCATTATATTTTTCTGTTTTGTCTTACCGCCCTCAGAGTAGAGTTCTTTGTGATGGTACTCTGCCTCCTTGTAATTTTTGAATTGTCGAGAGCACATCTCGCAATTAGGATGAACTGAAAATAAAGCGATCTTTTCTTCGTCAGATATTTGCCTCTTATCGTCAAGTTCAAGAACCTTGTATTTATTAAGAAACTCTTTTATAAGGATATCGCGACGCAATGCGACTATTTTTTCTGCCCAACCGCCTCTCACATTATCATAGAACCGCTGATAGTCTGTTTTGGATCTGCGAAAATCTTCGTTGTAAACCTTTCCATGGAAATCTTGAACAAAAGCAAGCACATTGCTTTCGTGCCCTATGAGCGAATAACCTACTTGCAACTCCCGAATCATCATATAGACAGCAAGCACCCAGGCGTGCTTCTCAAAACAGCTATACGGCCCGTTTTCAGCGGGAAAACACTTTTCGAGGTAGTTAAGCACTCGGATGGCTGTTTTGTACTCAGGAGAGCTATCCCCGAGTGTTTTATGATCATCAAAGAAGACTTGTAATTCATTTGTTCCACATTGGCGGGATTTATGCTTTTCGTAAAAAAGTATCCGGGCTGCATCTGGATATATACCGTACCGATTTTTTGCAACAGCTGTTGATTTCGCTAAGAACGGATGGTGTGCTATTGCTCGCATGCTTTTAACGATTTCGCCGGGCTTGGCATTAAGACGCTCTCCTATTTGTAACGGTTTTCCACGCTGAAGTCTCGAAAATATAAGCCGAACGCGTTCATCGTCGTAATCTTCCATTATGTGAAAAGTAAGAGGATAGTTCAAGAATTGCGTTTTCTGGTCATCATCCAGTGGATTTTCGCCATTAAATGTTTTACCTCGATTTGCTAATCCTGAAAATCTTTCACTTAGTCTAACTTTGTTGTCATAGAAGTTGGATATACAATTAAGACGCTGTTGCCCATCAACGATATAAAATATTTTCTTTCTCGAATCGTAGTTGAGAAAGAAAACGGGAATCGGCTCTCCACGAAGAATTGTATCTATGAAGCACTGATTGTCTTCATGCGACCAAGCGTCGCTTGGCCTTTGATATGTGTGGTCAACTTTATATTTGTTGCGATCATTAATGTATTGTTGAATGCTCGGCATTACTTACCTTTCTAGAGTTAATAAATAATAAACTTCGTTGTTATTTCGAGAATTTGATGGAATCATACTCTATTGAAAGTATAAAAAAAAGAAAATTCATCATAAAATCAATAGTTATAAATTAGGATGCATCGCTTCGAGCTTTATTACTCCAAAATATGAAGTTAGAATATAAAAAAAATATCCTTCTTAAAGAATACCGATATTAATAAATTTGTTTAAAAAAGAGCATGTCACACTAAATTGCAGACCGCTCTGTAACACGAAGTACATCTTATAAAAGATTATCGATTTTCATAATTTTTTACATTGGCAAATTCCGCACTTTGCATCTAAACTGTTTACCGGCACGTATGTGAAAGCTTTAAGAATTATGCAAAGAAATATTCACGTTCAAAATTTTAGATACGGAAATAACCTTCAAAAAAATGTTGATATTTACTATGAAAAAAACATGTTATAGAATGAAAAGGAGATGCGGAAAAAACAAATGTTTTATCCGCAGGGGCGCAGAGACATTTTTTTTAACTCTCTCAAACAGGCAATTCATTATTAATAACATCGGTACAAAATTCCTTAAAACCTTTCAACCACAAAAAAACTGGGCCTGTTTTTAATTCTGCGGAACCAGGGAGCTTCCACCAATCAGGCCTAGTGGGAATTGTTTCACTCTTATTGGTATCACCTGGCAAAATCGTTTTGTTAATATTTGGTATTAATTCTTCAAAAAATGACTTAGGAGTATCGGCCTTATGAATAATATACGTTCTCACATAAGGGTGATTTTTCCGACAATGTTTTATTGCCATGTTTACATGGTAATCAGAAAAACTATACCCTGCAATAAGAATATCGGTGCATCTATTCATTGATTCAAAAAGTGTAAGAAAATTAGCAAAGAACGGTTCTCTAAACACAAGTTCTGTTTTATCCAATCCTGTTATAATTGGACTTAAATAAATGACTTCACCTTGTTGAGAAGGGTTAGGGCTACCTAATGGCCGTGACTTAGAATACCGTACTCCATATAATACTCCCCAAAAACTGGACAGGTGAATAAGGTGCATGCTAGTCTGCCGTTACCGAGAAGGAGAGAGGAAATGGTGAAAAGCATGCGAAGAAACCATGATGGCGCCTTTAAAGCCAGAGTTGCCCTCGAAGCGGTAAAAGGGGAGAAAACCATGGCCCAGCTTTCGAGCGAGTATGGCGTCCATGCCAACCAGATCCGTCAATGGCGGCAGCGGTTATTGGACGAATTGCCCGACATATTTTCCGACCGTCGACAGAAACATGAAAGCGAAGGGGAGGAAAGGACCTCGGAACTGTATCGCCAGATCGGTCAGCTTAAAGTAGAGCTGGAATGGGTTAAAAAAAAGTCCCAACAGCTTCAGCTAAGCAGAAAAAAGCGATGATCGAGCCTAATCACAAGAAGATTTCCGTTGTCCGTCAGTGTGAACTTTTGAGCCTTTCCCGGTCTTCTTATTACTACGTTTCCGGGAAGGATGATGTCTACAACCGGATTTTGATGAACCTGATTGACGAACAATACACCCGAACGCCGTTTTATGGCGTGGCCAAGATGACGGCCTGGCTGCACCGCCAGGGGCATTTCGTGAATCAGAAGCGGGTGCGGCGATTGATGCGCCTCATGGGGCTGGAGGCTCTCTATCCGAAACCGAACTTAAGCAAAGTCAGCCCGGCACACAAGAAGTACCCGTACTTGCTCAAAAATATGGTTATTGACCATCCGGATCAGGTGTGGACCGCGGATATAACGTATATCCGCATGCAGCAGGGATTCATTTACCTGGTGGCCATCATGGACTGGTACAGCCGTTATGTGCTGTCCTGGGAGATTTCCATTACCCTGGATGCCGGTTTTTGCAATGAAGCCATGGAGCGGGCTCTTCAATCATCACAGCCGGAGATCATGAACACCGATCAGGGCGTTCAATTTACCAGCACGGTGTTTATCGGTATATTGGAAGATAAAAACATCAGCATCAGCATGGACGGCCGCGGCCGGGCCTTCGACAACATTTTCGTCGAGCGTCTCTGGCGCAGTGTCAAATACGAGGAGGTTTACCTTCACCAATACACGACGGTTTCCGAGGCCCGGCACAACCTGGAGCGATACTTCCATTTTTACAATACGGAACGACCTCACCAGGCTTTGGATTATCGGACTCCTTATGAACTTTATTTCAAAGAGCAACCCGGATGTTCTGAACAAAAGTGGCCCTGGCTTATTAAGCAACCGGCAATGGCGGCGTTACCCACAGCCATCTCTCCGCCATGCTCCGCGGAAAGGCCGCTCGGAGATGGCTATGGATAACGCCAGTTCCCGATGATGACATCATCTGGAAGAAAACTTTAAACCTTAAACCGTGCAGACAAATCGAATGCACCTTAAATCAACATATTTTCTGTCTTGACAACGGGGAGGGGCTCACCATCCTGCGGCTTGTCGAACTCGTGGAGTTCAAATGTCTCCCAGACGTAACGGCATTCGGAGGGGAACCCCCACCTAAGAGAGCCATGCAGGTGACTATGCAAAGAACGAGAGGCATTCACACAAGAAAATAGTCGGTTAGGATTAAAAATCCTAGGTGCAGCACCAGGAATAAAACCGGATGTAAAGCGAGGCCAAATGTTATCTATCAAATTATCATAATTCAAAGTGAACGACCAAATAACATATTTCTTTTCTAGATATTTTAACGCACTTTCAAGTTTATCGATTTCAGAAACATCGGGTAATGCTTTGAGAAATGCATCCAATATATTATTCAGGTAACGATTTTGAACATTATTAAGCTCCGAATCGGAATAAGGAAGAAGGTTACTATTTAGGGTATGGGTAGCTCCAACACGAGGACGAAGGCGATCATAAGCCCTTTCGTTATTAGGAATGCGTTTGATGGTTGCGACATTTTGGATGGTTTGATAAATATCCTCAAAAGTGACGATGGAAGGTCTTACCAGATAGGTTTTCAAACTATTGAAAATAGTATCATACAGCTGCCTCTCGCTTGAAGGAATATTTGAATCATAACGGAGAGTTTTATCTATCGAGCCTGTAATTTCGGATGTGCTTGGCAACCCAAAAGACATTGATGTGCCACTACCAGTGATCATCAAGAGTTTTTTTCTTTTCATATTACACAATTTCCAGTTTAACATATGGCCCTCGATGCCTTTGTCTTAACATTATCTCCAAATATCTGGCACGAAAGGCGGGTTACATTAGTGTTTCTATGTGTATTATATAGAATATAAAAAAAGCCGGATATATCCAGCTTTTTTTACTTACAGCTTATTTTTTTCCATTTGAACTATTGAATATCCGAAGAAATTTCAAAAATAACGAGTTCAGGAAGCAAATCGTGACCAGTGGTCGCTTTACAGGTGTTGTCAAGAATACTTCGTCCTCTGACAACAGAGTTTATTTTTGTTTCCCAAAATTCAGCACATCAAGGTTTGAAAGCTTCGACCAATGCATCCATGTGCTTTCCAACTTTTAGTAAGCGCACATTCGTGAATCCCGCCTGCATCAGCCAATTCCTGATTTCATCGAAGGTGTAGGTAGAACCTCCTGCCGTGTTCACAAGCATGTTGACAGCAAAAATCGCCCCGTCTCTGGGTTTGGTTCGATCGGGCTCCATGACGTGATCGCGGATGATAATCCGTC
>CAZRMB010000086.1:0-8971 GCA_964600925.1 uncultured Syntrophomonas sp. | reverse complement strand
TATTCCTTAATGGTTAAGAATGTTTTCCAGGCTCGAACGACCCAGGCTTTCCTGTTGGCTCAGACAGGCAGCTAATTCAAATAGCCGTTCCTTGTTTTCAGCAAGTAAAGAATTGGTTTTTTCTTCGGCTGAGCTGATGATGCGTTTGCCTTCTTGATAAAATATTTCCGTCGGAATACTGTCTTCCGAGACCACCCCTAATGAAGAAAGGCCACTGTTGATCATTTCCCGGGCAACATTCCAGGCCTGCTGAAAATCATTCCTGGCTCCGCTGCTGCGACTGCCAAAGCGTAATTCTTCTGCCAGGGCTCCGGCCAGCATCGTCATTATCTGCTGTTCAAGTTCTTCATAAGTATAAAGATATTGATCATCCCGCGGAGAACGACGCATAAATCCCAAAGCTTTCCCGCGCGGGACAATAGTCAGTGAAGCGACTGAACCTGGCTCCAGTAATTCGCATATCAAGGCATGTCCGCTCTCGTGAATGCTTATCCTTTCCATTTCGCTCAGAGATGGCTGCCGGTCCAGCTTTTCACCCATCATTACTTTGTCGATCGCTTCCCGAAAATGGTTCTGTTTTATTACTGAGCTTTCTTCCCGCATTGCCAATATCGCCGCTTCATTAGCCAGACTTTCCAGATGAGCGCCGGAAAATCCGAAAGTAGCGCGGGAAATATCATCCAGATCAACTGCCGGGTCAAGCGGCTTGTTGCGCGTATGAATGGACAATATTTTTAAGCGCCCGGCGCGGTCAGGCAAATCAACCTGTACCTGCCGATCAAACCGGCCTGGTCTTAAAACTGCCGAATCAAGAAGATCCGCTCGATTGGTAGCACCAATCAATAGAATTCTGGGATCTTTATTCTGACTCATACCGTCCATTTCCACCAACAACTGATTCAACGTCTGGTCATATTCCATATGGCCGCTGTGACTGCCTCGTTTGGCAGCCAGCACTTCCAGTTCATCAATGAATATGATGGCACTCTTTTTATTCAGCCTCCTGGCCTCTTTACGGGCTGATGCAAATATCTGACGAATCCGTTTGGCTCCGACCCCGGCATACATTTCTATAAATTCACTGCCGGAAGCGGCAATAAAAGCTGAGCTGGTAAAATTGGCTGCTGCTCTGGCCATCAAGGTTTTACCTGTTCCGGGTGGTCCTGCCAAAAGTATCCCTTTCAGTGGTCTGATCCCCATATGATCAATTTTTTCCGGCTGCATAACAAACTGCAGGGCTTCCTGCAATTCATTGATGGCAACGTCCTGCCCTCCGATTTGATCGAAATTCAGTTTATTTGCTATGTCTCTGCTACTGCCCCCATTGGTAAGTTTCATCTGTCCCTGTCCCGGCATCAGATAAAGCATTGCGAATATTAGTGCAACAGCAATGAAAACAGGTGTTATGTTGATTCCATTCAGCCACAGGAATATAACAACTGCCAACCCTGATCCAATTAAAACTGATTTCATGAAAATTACTCCTCTTTTACCCCCGAAGAAACGGTTGTATCATCGCGATCTATGACAACATACAAAAATCTATCACTCTTGCTTATTTGCACGTATAGTTTTTGTTCATCAATCTGCAGAAGGTAATCGAAATGATCACGTTGTGCCTTGTCAGCAAAGCGTTGTTCCAGATCAAGATAGTTATTTTGCGCAATGGCCTCGTAAATAGACAGTTCCATACTTTGCAGCTCATTCTGCAAATTTTCATCATGTTTATCGACTAATTCAATTTCGTACTGATGCCCTCTTATGTTATCGGCAACAATTTTATCGATTTCATTGTATTCATTTTTTAAATTACCTGGCTGCCTGATATGAACTTTTATCTGATAAAGGTTGTCTGCTGTAATGATCTTTGCAGTCTCAACATAGCTAAGCGCGCGCAATTCCTCTAAAACTGGTTTTTTAATCAGATTTGTATTATAGAGTTTTTGCCCTCCTACCAACGCCCCCAGAACAATAAGCAATGCCAGCAGCACCATACCAATCTTAAATTCGTTACTTCTCATGCTGTTACCACCTTTACTGACCCATTATAACATGCGTAATGCCGCCATTTCAGGCTCAATTTATGGTAATACAGGCTTTTGGAGGCAAGAGCTATTTTATAAATATTCCATTTAAACACTAACGATTTAGAGCAACAGAAAGCAAAACGATACGTCTGTCCAGGTAACAAACGTATCGCTTATTGGTTGCAAAACATTATATAAAGTTACTTAATCTTCCGTACCTCTGAATTTTATGAAATAGTCGATTCCTGAGATAACCGTGATTGCCAAGGCTATGTAAATGGCCCATACGCCTAAAATATGTAATGGTGGGTAAACGCTTTCCAGAATTATTATTATCACTGCCACGATCTGGGATATGGTTTTAAATTTCCCCAGTTTGCTGGCTGGAATGATGATTCCTTCTTCAGCTCTTACAGACCTGAGTCCTGATACCGCAAATTCCCGTCCCAGGATTACAATCGCAATCCAACCTTGCAATCTGCCCAGTTCTACCAGGCAGATCAGCGCTGCCGTCATCAGTAATTTATCAGCGATAGGATCCAGGATAATGCCCAATTTGGTTACCTGTTTGTATTTGCGGGCCAGATACCCGTCCAGACTGTCCGTTAAAGCCGCCGCTATAAATATAATGGCTGCCAGCAAATTACCGTAAGGTGCGTGTAATACTAAAACTACTACAAAAACCGGGACCAGAAAGATTCTGAGCAGAGTAAGGCTATTCGGAAGATTCATCCACAATTTCTCCAATCATGTCATAATTACGTATTGCTTTTAATTCGACCTTTACAAATTCTCCCTTGGGGAGCTTTTGTTCGCTTTTTACCATGGTGATGCCATCAACTGCAGGAGCCTGAAAATAGCCCCTGCCCAAATATAGATTCTGGGAAGCTTGTGATGATATAAGTATCTCATAATTTTGCTGCAGTCGTTTTTTATTTTTTTTGCGACTGATATTTTTTTGCAGTTTCATTATAGAAGCTAATCGTTGCTGTTTTATCTCATCCGGAATTTGATTGGGCATTGAAAATGCCGGAGTATCTTCCTCAGGTGTGAAAGCAAAAGCGCCCAGCCAATCAAATTCGGTTTCACCGATAAAATCATACAGTTGTTTGAAATCATCCTCGCTTTCACCTGGAAAACCGAGCATGACCGTGGTTCTTAAAACCAGCCCCGCGATCTCTTTTCTCAGGTGTGGTATCAGTCTTCTCAGATCTGCAGATGAATGTTTGCGATTCATTGCTTTTAACATATTGTCTGAGGCATGCTGAACAGGTATATCAAGATAAGGAATGACTTTATCCTCAGCAGCAATGGCTGCAATAATATTCTGATCAATATGGGCCGGGTGCATATAGAGTAAACGTATCCACTGCAGACCGTCAACTTTTACTAGCTGCTGTAAAAGTTTGCTCAGCCCTAATTCGTCATTCAAATCCTGTCCATATACAGCTGTATCCTGACCTATAAGCACCAGTTCCTTGCTGCCTTTCCCGGCCAATTCCCTAGCCTCATTTACCAATTCTCCAGCGGGCCGGGAACGCAGTTTTCCTCTAATGGATGGAATGGCACAATAACTGCAACGATTGTTGCAGCCTTCCGTTATTTTTAAATATGCGAATCCAGCCGGTGTTGTCAAAACTCGCGGGCCTTTTTCTATAAATATCTGCGGGGGCGGACTTACCGCAACCAGTCTCTCGCCATTGATGATTCTGTGCAAATATTTGTCAATCTCAGGGAAGGATGAAATGCCTATCAATCCGTCCAATTCAGGCAATTCGTCCAATAACTCCTGACCGTATCGCTGCGCCAGACAGCCCGTACAAACGAGATACTGCAACAGTCCCCGTTCTTTCAATTGACCGGTTTCAATAATTGTATTTATTGACTCTTGACGGGCATCTTCTATAAAACCGCAGGTATTGATAATAACTATATCTGCTCTCTCGATATCGGAAACGATTTTAAAGCCTTCATTTTTCAATTTGGCAAGCATTATTTCACTGTCAACCTGGTTTTTTGCACACCCCAAACTTATAAAGCCAATCCGGTAATCATTGTTGTCATTTTTTTTCACTCTTCGTAAATTCCTTTTCCGCCACTTGTCCAATTCCACCCAGAGATTCGATGGGTTTGTCATTGACTATAATATCAACCGCGCCGGCATTACCCAGCCTGATATATATTTTTTCATCAGCTGTAAATGTCTGTTCCTGACTGTCTTTCATCGTAGCCGAGAGCTTATTCTGGCCGTCTGCTACTACCCGAACCCAGCATTCCATATCTGGTTTTACTTTGATTTGCAGTTTTATTTGATTACTTTCTGTTTTACCAGGTTGATTGGGTACAGAGGGATTTTTGATTCCGACTTTTACGGGGGGTGTCGGTTCGGAATTTTTAACTCTGTTGCCCAGATAGTCTGCAAATAAATTCCCTGCCCAGATAGCCAGCAATAAAAATACGACTGCCAAAGCCATATTCTTATATGGTAAACTTGGCAGATTCATTTTTCTTTTCTCTTTAACCGGCTTCTCCTGAACAAATTCGTCAATTACTTCAGGGTAAGCAAGTCGTTTGAATTCTTTGCTTAAAGCGTCACCGTCAAGATTAAGCATTTTCGCATAACGTTTTACAAAACCTACAGCATAGACCTGCGGTGGCAATATTGAGAAATTTTCGTTTTCCAAAGCTTCAACATATAGTTTGCGTATCTTGGTTTCTGCTTCGACTTGTTCCAGTGTAATCCCATAACTTTCACGGGTTTCACGTAATCTGACACCAAATCCACTCAATATTTCTCACCTCATTTCATGCTTTTTTGATATGGTAATGAAGATTAAACATCTGTATTTCAATTAATAATAAAAATCATATTTCATTGTTTGAGGCGTTGGCAGTAGCAATTCTGATTGCCTGTCGCATTGGATATCCTGCTGAAAGTCCATAAACCAGCCCGGCTAAAAACCTATTCAGGTCATTCTTGCTGTTAAAGCTTTGATTGGGTGGAAGCGTAAAATCTTGACTGCCATCCTTGCTGAACCACATAATCATGGAGTTTCCGTCGGTTATGATACAATTCTGAACGCCTCGCTGTATTATCTCCGCTCCCGCTTGTTGAATATACTCAAGCTGCCGGAGGTTGGCAACCCCAAGCACCAGCAAATTATATTGCGGCAGGAACTCAGGCAAATCATACTCCCAATAATTGCAAGTACATATAGTAGGAGAGTTTTCATCCCGGAAAATTTGTTTATTGGCCACTATCTTTTGAAATCGGCCATCGATCAGCAGCCAGTCACAGTTTTGCATAAGCCATTCGCGGCTCTCCAGGTCACTGTTTATTTTTTCATCCGCTATGCTTTCAGAATAACACAAAACGTCGTCTATATAAACTTTGCGTGGTGTTCTGTAATGTTCAGATCTGATTACATTACTTACATCAACTTCCTGATTTTTTAATCTGCTGAGGATCTGATCGCCTAATTCATCTTCGCCAAGAATTGTTAACAGTTTGGTAACCATGCCGAGTTTTCCCAGCGTCTGGCTTACTTCCATGGCAAATCCGGAATATTCTGTGTCAATTCGGCAATCATTATGATTGCTGACGCTTATACGCAACAGTGTTTCTCCAACTACAACCGCAGATACTTTCTGGTTGAATACGTAGCCTTTCCCCAGTATAACGCCTTTTTTCATCAGATTGGAAATGTGAACTGCTACAGAAGAACGGCTGATCCCGAAACGGGTTGCAAGATCCTCCTGTGAGGCTAGCGGATCCTGGGTCAATATGTCTACAATCTCCTGCTCTCTTGAGGTAAGTTTCATCATTTACCTCCCCCGCCAAATTCCTGTTAATCATAAGTGTAACATATTAATAATATCTGGACTCCGGGTTTAATTTTTCAAGTTGTTCCTGGTCAATTAATATTTCCCGTTTTTTATTATTGTCTATCTCTGATACAATTCCTCTTTCCTCCATGCAATCCACGATTCTGGCTGCTCGAGCATAACCAATCTTAAGTTTTCGCTGCAATAAGGAAACCGATGCTTTTTTGCTGTCTACAAAAACTTTTACAGCTTCCCAGAACATTTCGTCATCTGCTTCCAGACCCATCTCTTCCAGTTTGAAATCAAGCTCATTGATGCGCTCTGCTTCGTGACCGGGTAATTGCTCTTTGATAAATAAAACGGCATTTTCAATATCGGAATCTGAGACAAATGCTCCCTGCAAACGATACGGCTTTATGGCACCGACCGGGAAAAACAGCATGTCGCCTTTACCGAGCAATTTTTCCGCTCCTCCCATATCAAGTATGGTGCGGGAGTCAGCCTGCGATGAGACCGCAAATGCTATTCGCGAAGGAATATTAGCTTTGATAATACCGGTCACGACATCCACAGAGGGACGTTGGGTGGCCACAATCAGATGAATGCCGGCAGCGCGTGCCATTTGTGCAAGTCTGCAGATCGAATCTTCTACCTCCACCGGAGAAATCATCATCAGATCAGCCAATTCGTCAATTATTATAACAATAAAGGGCATTTTCTCAGCCATATTTTGATTATATCTGTAAATATCACGAACGCCTTTTTCAGCAAATAGTTTGTAGCGTTTTTCCATCTCAGTCGTCATCCAGCGTAAAATTACCGCAGCTTTTTTGGGATCGGTCACGACCGGGGTAAGCAAATGAGGGATTCCGTTGTATACGGTAAGTTCAACCATCTTGGGATCAATGAATACCAGCTTAAGTTCATCCGGGGTGGCGTTGTGCAGCAAGCTCATGATGATACTGTTGAGGCATACACTTTTACCGGATCCTGTTGATCCGGCGATGAGAAGATGAGGCATATCACTGAGTTTGGCTACTACAGAATTACCGGAAATATCTTCACCGAGTGCAATCGCCAGAGGGCTTTCAAGATTATGGAATGCAGATGAGCTTAATATGCTGCGCAAACCGACACTGCTTACTTTGGCGTTGGGTATCTCAATGCCGATCGCAGATTTTCCTGGGATAGGCGCTTCTATGCGGATTCCCGGCGCTGCCAGATTCAATTGCAAATCATCAGTGAGGCTGATAATCCGACTTATTTTAACGCCCGGGGCAGGAGTCAGTTCATAGCGTGTTACAGCCGGACCACAGCTAACTTGATTGACCTTGACCGAAATCCCAAAACTGGTGAAAGTGTCTTCCAATACGGCAATGCTGTCTTTGATATTTTTTTTGTCAATGACCCGATTGCTGTTCATCTCGTGCAGCATCTCTACCGGCGGTTTCATGTATTCAAAAGGTTCATCCTGACCCAAAAATACGATTTCCGGCCCTTCTTTCGGCACAGCAGTTTTTTTGCTGCTGCTGACCAGTTTTAAAGGAGCAGGATTTTCTATATTCAATACTTCAGGTTCTATTTCCGGTTGTTCAATAGCAGCAGACGAATTGTCAATGATAAGTGCATCCGGCTTTTTTAATGCTTGGGGTTCTCTGGCTTTGGTTGTTACCGGCTGGTCTTCTTCATAGAACATGATTTTGTTAAGATTTGCAGCGAACAGTTTTATCCAGTTCCAAATCGTAGCAGCTATTTCAGCAACAGGTTTTTCAAACATCATGACTATGGCCAATACCGCAAATAAAAGCAAAATTATGGTTGACCCCAGTTGTCCCAGAAGTCGCAGCAATATATAAGCCAAACCACCACCTACTGCTCCGCCTCCCATTCCCTTCAATCCTGCTTCCCACGTAGTTATTCCCTGCGGAACATCATAAACACTCATCGCCACCATGATGGTTAACACCAACATGGTGAGCCCCCACATGCGGATTGACCACATCTTTTTTAATATACCAATATGTATTGACCAAAAGAGCATAAAAAATGAAACCAGCAGTGCAGCCTGTCCAAAAACAATTTGTAAAGCTTTGGAAAGTTGCGTCCCCAGCAACCCAATAAATTGCTGGTCTTCCGGACTGCCATGAAAATTTCGCAGACTGGCAAAGATAAATACAGCCAGCATAAAGAATACGGCTGAAGCAACTTCTTCGCGGAATTTCCATCCTTTTGATTCGGTCGAGGTGTTTTTCACTTTTAATACTTTGCTATCTGGCAAAGGATTTCTTTTTTTGGGGGTATTATTTTTTTTTGCCTGAGCCACTTATTAATTCTACCTCCCCTCGGAGATTTACATATATTACCATGTATTGTTCGATTTTCAGACTGCTTATTCCTTCCCAAACAAATCTTTTTGAAAGCAGTCCTTTCTTCCACTGCAATTTTTTATGTACCCTTGACCCTTTTGACCCACTTATTTAATGTTAATGCTCTGCAGATAAGAATACCACTATTTGTTAATATCCTAAAAACTATTTCCTGACGAAAAGAAAAAACCCGTTTCTTGTTAATTCAACAAACAGTATCGATAATACTTTGTTTGTTATTTTATCTTGAAACAGGTTCAATAATAAAATTATTTTCAATAATGATCATACGTTTGCACGGGCATAACTTCTTTCTCCTCATTTATAAAGAATATTATCCCCATCTTAACGTTCAGCTTGTAAAGGTGTCAAGAGAACTGTCCCCGTCATCCTTTCGGCACATAGTTAATAGTAAGTATGCTGCCTGGCTGAAGATCTTCATTCATATAATCCATTGGGTCAGTGCTGATAATAGCCGCAACCCTGGCCTGTTGATCATCAAGAATCTCAAGATTCAGAAGCCCTCCGGAGGGAAGATTGACCATCTTTTTCTCCGGGGTTTTAATATCCTGAAGCAAGTCCATGGGATCTGCCATGTAGAAAATCATTGCAGCAAGCCTCCTGTCTCCTTAAGCGAATTAAGCTTGCGCAACGCATCCTGCAACCCTCCCAGTTCGTCAATAAGTCCGCATTCTACTGCATCCCTGCCCACCAATACAGTACCGATATCTCTTGCCAGGTCTCCGGTTCTGG
>CAZRMB010000085.1:2600-8996 GCA_964600925.1 uncultured Syntrophomonas sp. | reverse complement strand
CCAATATAATAAACTAAATCTTGACCATCGTTTATTAATAGGAGGTTGCACGTCTTGCCAAGTGAAAAAAAACATTCTTCTTATTTTTTAATAATATCAATTCTTTTTGTCAGTAGCTTGTTGTTATCCAATGTAATTACCGGAAAATTGATTTTGATTGCCGGATGGGTTTTGCCGGGAGCGGTTATCCTTTTCCCGCTCACCTATATATTGGGAGACGTTCTCACTGAAGTATACGGATTTCAAAAGACCCGTCTGGTTATCTGGCTGGGTTTTATCTGCAATTTATTAATGGCGGGAATTTTTACCCTGGTCATGGCCATACCTTCACCGGGATTCTTTGAATCTGAATCTGCTTTTGCAATCGTCCTGGGAATGACTCCCCGCATTGTTTTTGCTTCACTGGTGGCTTATCTGATCGGGGAATTCTGCAATTCAGTCCTGCTATCGCGTTTAAAAATAATGACTGCAGGACGGCATCTTTGGCTGCGTACGATTGCTTCAAGTTTGGCCGGCGAAGGACTGGATACGATTATTTTTATCACGTTGGCCTTTGCGGGAACACTGCCAACAGGAGTTCTGGGGCAAATGATGCTTTTTCAGTATCTTTTCAAGATTGCTTATGAAACGGCGGTTACTCCTTTAACTTATTGGGCGGTTGGTTATCTTAAACGCAGGGAAGGTCATGACAATTATGATTATGGCGTAAATTATAATCCCTTCCAGTTAGACTAGAAGGGATGCGGGGATTGGAGTTATAGTTTCTGCCCCTGAAAACTGCAGTTTTTCCAGTCCAATGGGTTAGGGCTTCCGCAGTGACTGCCGGGATATTCGAGTTCTTCAAAAACAAAATTTCAAAACGATAGTTACTTCATCTTTTAATGATGATCTGCTTTTCGTCCCTCTTTTATATTCCTTAATCAAAGTAACCGGGAATGGTTTTTAAATCAATCCGGCTTTTCATAAAATCACCCCGTCCCAGCGCGATCAACTGACCTTTATCATTATAAAGACTGGACTCGCCGATAAATAAGTTACTGGTGCTGTACTTGATTTCTCCGACGGCGGTTATGATCCCGCTTTGCACAGGCTTCAGAAATTGGGTAGTAAATGATACCGTATAAACCATAGCTTCAGTTATGGTGGAATTGACCGCAAAAAATGCGGCATCATCAAGAAGCCTGAAATAGCCTGAACCATGCAGTGCACCGGCACCGTGATGATGACGCGGACTGACCCGGGTGGAAATTTCAGCTCGCCCTGCGCTGATCTTTATGGTTGTATCATCATAAAGTGATGTATTATACGGTGCTTTTAAATAGATTTGTTCCAGCCTTTGGTAATGATCATTCATTTTCTGCACAAACCCCCTGCCAGTTTAAAAGTTGAGTTTATTGTAGTTTAACATTTTAAATTTAGGAAAAAAATAGAAGTTTTGATTTGGCAGGCAATACCGGTCAAAATGTGAAAGATTTGATTCTGTATAATAAAATTGTGTCCCCGTTTAAAGATTTTCATAGTAAATCCATGTTAAAATAAGGAATAATATTTTACCAATAATCTTTTGCCTTTGTATCAGCAGCAAGCTCCAATCTGTAGGTGATTTAATCATATAGGGCATGGCGAAAACGCAGGCCGTGGCATAAATAGAGTCGGGGAGGGTATTATATGGCTGATGAAATGCAATTTGTGGTATTCAAATTAAAGCATGGGGAGCAGGTATCGGAATACGCGGTTCCGATTTCAAGTGTTCAGGAAATCATACCATTGCCGGTTCCCACTCGTTTGCCCCAGGTTGCTGATTTTATTGAGGGGATAATTAATCTGCGGGGCAAAATCATCCCGATTATTGATCTGAAAAAAAGATTTACTTTGGGGGATCCATCTGACGATTCTGTGCAGGACAGACGTTGCATTATCATTGATATGGATGGACAGATTATTGGCATTATTGTTGATGAAGTCAACGAGGTTCTAAGGCTGTCGTCAGACAATATTGATAAACCGCCGGCAGTGATCAGCGGCATTACCGCAGAATATTTGACCGGGGTAGGCAAGCTGGAAGACAGATTGTTGATCATTCTTAATGTTGAAAAAGTTTTTAATCAGGCGGAAAAAGATGCTTTAAAGAATGCCGGCATTTCAGATTAAGACAGGATATCCCCTGAAATCACCAGCGATTTCGGGGATTTCTTTTTAATGAACGGGGTGGTGATGCATTGCGTATTGGTATTGATATTGTTGATATTGACAGGATGGAAATGGCGGCAAAAAGAACACCGCATTTTCTCGATCGGGTGTTTGGGGCTGATGAACTGGATTATTGCCTGTCCAAAGGCAACCCGTATCCTTCACTGGCAGCCAGGTTTGCAGCCAAAGAAGCCTTCCGTAAAATCGATGTGAGTTTGTGTCGGGGAATTCGTTTCAGCGATGTTAAAGTTGCCATAAGGGATGGAGGCAGGCCGGAACTGATTTTATCTGCTTCCGCTCTGGCAAAATTAAAGGATTTGGGAATAAACCGTTGGGAAATATCTTTGGCACATTCACGCAATCAAGCAATTGCAGCCGTTATTGCCTACGGGGAGTGAGATTTATGAAAATATTAAGAGCTGATGAAATGAAAGAAATTGACCGCCGGGCCAGCAACGAGTATTTGATCCCCAGTATTGTTCTAATGGAAAACGCGGGCTTGCGTACCACTGAGAAAATTGTGGAACTGCTGGGAGGAGTATGCGGCCGCAAAATTATTATTCTGGTTGGCCGTGGAAACAACGGTGGGGATGGTCTGGTGGTTGCACGTCATTTATTAAACGCCGGAGCCCTGGTTGATGTTTTCATGTGTGCCGATGCCAGCCAATTAAGTGGGGATGCCCGGATTAATTATGAAATTCTTGTTAGGATGGGCGGCAGCATATATCCATTACAACAGGAAGCGGATTTGCAGTGCTTTATCATGTCCTTATTGAAAACCGATATGGTGCTTGATGCGGTTTATGGCATTGGCTTCAGAGGCAGTCTGGGAGAATTTGAAGCCCAATTGGCGAGACTCGTAAATCAAAGCAAAAGTCTGGTATTAGCAGTTGACATACCTTCCGGGTTGGAAGCGGATACCGGCCGGGTCAATGGTGAGGTTTTCAAGGCTGATCATACCGTAACTTTTGCTTTACCCAAGCTGGGGATGATTCTGGGAAATGCACGGGAGTACGTCGGCCAACTGACGGTAGCCGATATATCAATTCCCCAGGCTCTGCTTGCAGATGAACGCTTCAAGCTGCAGATGATTACCGAAGAGATGATAAAAAACCATTTTAGACCGCGTAGGTTGGAAACGCACAAGGGTAGTTATGGACACGCTTTGATTATAGGCGGTTCTTCCGGTATGAGCGGAGCCGCGGTCATGACTTCCTGGGCAGCACTGCGTTGCGGGGCAGGTCTTGTAACCCTGGCCCTGCCGGAAAAAATTATGGCGGCAGCCCAACTTGTTCCGGAAGTGATGAGCCGGGGATTACCCTCTACCCCTGAAGGGGCGATTTCAAGCGAGGCCTGCCCGATTATTGAAAATCTATTGGGAGCCACTGCGGTATGTGCAGTTGGGCCTGGAATGTCTCGTTATGAGGATGGCAATGCAATTGTAAGAACGGTTTTGGAAAAAGCCGGGATACCGGTGCTGATTGATGCGGATGGCCTGAATGCGCTGCAGGCGGATATAGGTATTTTGAAAGACAGACAAGTACCAGTGGTCATTACTCCTCACCCCGGAGAAATGGCGCGTTTGACCAATCTTTCGGTGGGGGAAATCCAGCACGAACGAATTGCAACCAGCGGTTATTATGCCAGAGAATGGGGGGTTACAATTGTGCTTAAAGGCAATAATACAATTGTAGCTCATCCTTCCGGACAGGTTTATGTGAACATGACTGGCAATCCGGGCATGGCTACCGCTGGCAGTGGTGATGTTTTAAGCGGTATTATCACCGGTCTTATTGCCCAGGGACTGAAACCAACTGATGCGGCTGTTGCAGGAGTATACCTGCACGGTCGGGCCGGAGACACTGCCTCTATGCATTTGGGACAAAGGGCGCTTACTGCTACCGATCTCATACATAATATGGGAAGGGTAATCAATGAATTGGAAATGAAGTCAGCAGGACTAAATGAATTCTAAAAAATAAGTAATAAGGGGGTAATAATGATGCTTGCCAAAGATATTATGACCAGAGATGTAATCACGGTCAGACCTGAGGAGGATGTGGAAAAAGTTGCGCAGCTTCTGCTGGATAACCAGATCAGCGGGGTGCCGGTAGTTGACGAGAACCATTATCTGGTTGGCATGATCACGGAAAAAGATCTTATGATCAGAGCTACAGAGCTTAAGGTGCCGTTCTATATAACATTATTTGACAGTATTATTTTTCTTGAAAATCCCATACGTTTTAAAAACAATTTAAAAAAATACACTGCTTCGCAAGTCAAGGATGCCATGACCAAAAAAGTATTCTGGGTTGAAGAAGATACCCCGGTTGGCGACATTGCAGAACTCCTGCAGAAAGAAAATATTAATCGTGTTCCGGTACTCAGACATAAGAAAGTAATGGGTATTGTTACCCGCAATGATCTATTAAAAACAATGGTCAAAAGAAATGGATAATCGGAGCACAAGCTGGGCAGAAATAGATTTAGGGGCTTTAAAAAGAAATTTTGCCGCCATAAGGAATTTATTGCAGCCGGACACGATGCTGATGGCGGTCGTAAAAGCCAATGCTTACGGACATGGTATGCTGGAGGTAGCACAAATCTGCCTGGAAAACGGAGCTGATTACCTGGCGGTGGCTAATGTGCAGGAAGCGCTGGAGCTTCGCCAGGCGGGAATTATGGTTCCCATTCTGGTTTTGGGTATTGTCCCTCCGGAACAGGCAGAATCATTGATAAACAATGATATTGAGACAGCTGTTGCTGATCTGGAAAGCGCCCGGATCTACTCACGGGCAGCCAACCAGGCTCATCCAGCCAGATTGCATATAAAACTGGATACCGGGATGGGGAGAATTGGTTTTCAGACTGATACAAAGTCTGCCGACGAGATAAAAGAAATCAAGCAATTGCCCAATATATTCGTGCAAGGAATTTTCAGCCATTTTGCTGCTGCTGACTTTGAGGATAAGGAATACAGCCGTCAGCAAGCCCGACAATTTAATGATTTCATTCAGCGTCTTGAAACCATGAATATTCATATACCCGTTAAACATCTGGCTAACAGTGCAGCCATTATGGATATACCTGAAACCCAATATAATATGGCCCGCAGCGGAATTATCATGTACGGTCTTTATCCTTCCGCCCAGGTTAAAAAGGAAAATCTTCCCCTTGAAGCGGTGATGCGGCTGAAAACACGTATAAGTTTCCTGAAAATTTTGCCGCCCAACCGATCCGTTTCTTATTGTCGGACTTATATCACACCGCAAGATACCCTGGTAGCAACTGTACCAATTGGCTATGCAGACGGGTACAGCCGGCTTTTATCCAATAAGGCCTGGGCTGTGGTGCGAGGACAAAAAGTGCCGTTGATAGGGAATGTGTGCATGGATCAATGTATGTTTGATGTGACAGGCGTTGAGGGGGTAAAAACAGGGGATGAAGTAGTTCTTTTTGGCAGGCCTGAAGACGGTATTACCGCTGATGATTTGGCTCAAATTATGGGAACAATTAATTATGAGATCGTATGCACCGTTGGCCGACGCATACCCAGAATTTATATTGAAACATGATTATAAACAATTATTGGATTTGCGGGCGAAAGTCCATGTCTATATAATATATGTATGTTAAAACGCATTTATTGTATGGAGGTGTTCTTTTTGCCCGACTCCAAGAGAATCGTAATTAATGTATCTGTAGACCTCCTGGATGAAATTGATAAATTATCACATATTGAAAATAAAAATCGCAGTGCCATAGTTAGTGAAGCCATTGATTCATATCTGGAGGAACGAAAGAAATCATTATTGATTGAGCAAATGAAGAAGGGATACCAGGAAATGGCAGCAATTAATCTTTGCATTGCCGGGGAAGATAAATAAAATTGAGAATACAAGGAGTACCAGAGCAAAAAGTGCTGGAGTGATTGACATTATGATTAAAAGAGGTGAAATCTACTTTGCCCAGCTAAATCCGGTGATAGGATCTGAGCAGGGTGGGTTAAGACCGGTGCTGGTGGTCCAAAATGATATTGGCAATCAGTATAGTCCTACGACAATCGTGCTGGCCATTACCTCACAGATTAATAAAGCCAAGCTGCCTACCCATGTTGAATTGAAAGCAAAGCAGTACGGGCTGGAAAGAGATTCGGTGGTGTTGACCGAACAGATCAGAACGATAGACAAGAAGCGCCTGAAACAG
>CAZRMB010000085.1:0-2500 GCA_964600925.1 uncultured Syntrophomonas sp. | reverse complement strand
CAAAGAGGAGAGATGAAATTTGCAGCCAGTAATCGGAATAACCTGCAATTACAATCAAACTGAGAATTTATTTTGCCTGCGTGATTATTATACGGACTCGATCTATGCAGCCGGGGGATTACCGCTGATTCTTCCAGTTACCCGAACGATAGATCTGTGTGCGCAATATTTTACTCTTTGTGACGGACTAGTGTTTTCAGGCGGCGGGGACGTTGACCCGTATTTGTTTGGGCAGGCTGCGGATAAGGATCTGGGTGAAGTAAGTCCCCTGAGGGATGCATTTGAATTACAACTGGCGCGCATGGCGCTTGCCAGCGGCAAACCAGCTCTGGGCATTTGTCGGGGCTGTCAAATTTTAAATATTGCTGCCGGGGGAACGATTATTCAGGATATAAAAAGTAAACAACTGCACGACCAAAAAGCTCCCCGAGACTATCCCATTCATGATATATTAATCGAAAGTAACAGCCTGTTGGGCAATATCATACAAACGGATCGCATCCGGGTAAACAGTTTTCATCACCAGGCGATTGACCAGGCGGGTGAAAATCTGACTGTATGCGCTTTTGCCGGTGACGGCATCGCTGAAGCAGTGGAAGACCGGACAGGATCATTTTATCTGGGGGTACAGTGGCATCCCGAATGTATGCAAGACAATTATTCTCGCAGCTTATTTGCTGCTTTGGTGGAGAAATCTAAACATTTTTAAACTGAAGATAATGGCAGTAAAACATCCGAACCGCGACGGTTAAACCATCATAGAATATAAAACAGGGAGGAAATCAGAAAGTGTATGCAATTCGAGGCGGAAAAATAATTACCATGGATCAACCTGGTATCATTAACGATGCTATGATTTTAATTGAAAATGATCAGATCAGACAGATCGATCACAGTACGCAACCTCCCGAAGGTTATACAATCATTGAGGCACAGGGTAAATTCATTTGTCCGGGTTTTATCGATTCGCACACTCACCTTGGCCTGGAAGAAGAGATTTACAGGATTGAAGGGGATGACGTCAACGAGATCACCAACCCCGTGACCCCTTACTTGCAAGCAGTTGACGGAATCAATTATTTCGACCTTGGTTTTACTGATGCCCTGCGCGGAGGAATAACCAGGGCCATGATAATGCCGGGCAGTGCCAATATTCTGGGAGGTCAGGCAACTTTCTTTAAAACGCTGGCTTCAAGACCTACTGATATGATCTATAAAAACCCCTGGGGCTTGAAAGCTGCCCTGGGAGAAAACCCCAAACGAGTGTACGGTGCAGAAAAAAAGACTCCGCAGACCCGTATGGCCAGTGCCAGCCTGCTGCGGGAAGCCCTGTTCAAGGCCTCCCGGGCGATCGATAAACCTGATCTTAACGATGGCGAAGCCTATGCCCAGGCTGCCATATTCAAGGTCCTCCGTCGGGAGATGCCGCTCCTGCTGCATGTACACCGGGCTGACGATATAATTACTGCGCTTCGCATTATGGATGAATTTCATATTGATCTTTTAATCCAGCATGGCACAGAAGCCCATCTGGTTGCTGACGAATTGCTCAAGCGCAATGTTGGCGTTTTTTTAGGACCGTTGCTGGTCAACCGGGCCAAAGTTGAAATGAAGGCAGTATCTTTCCGCAATGCCCGACTGCTGGCAGAAAGAGGGGTAAATTTTTCGCTGATTACGGATCATCCTGTCGTTCCCATTGAGCATCTCAGGGTATGTGCAGCCTTGGCAGTACGGGAAGGATTGAGCGAGGAAAAAGCGCTACAGGCGCTTACAATTATGCCGGCTAAATTTTTAAGGGTTGAAAACGAATTAGGTAGCATAAAAGCTGGGAAACGAGCTGATTTGGTTATATTCAACGGTCATCCACTTGATTTCCGTTCCACGGTTGAGGCAGTTTTTGTAGATGGTTTGCTTTGGAGGAATCAACTTGAATAGAGGAGACTTATTTACCGTCTATATGGAAGGAACCATGATGACGGTTTGTGTGATCGCTTCTTATAAAGAAGAATATAGCGGCGAGGAAATGGTTATTCTGGCGGTTATCAACCAGGATAACATGGTGCATGTTTCCCTGGAAGAACTCGAATACCTTTTTCCCCGCAGTAAATTATTGAATTGATATCAACTGTTGGGTGATTCTATATTGAACAGCTTCAAACATACATCCACCACATCCGGATCATATAAAATACCTCTGTTGCTGGAAATCTCATTTATAGCCTCTTGGGAGCCCCTGGTCGGGCGATAGGGGCGATGGGCGGTCATGGATTCCAAAACATCAGCAACCGCAATGATACGCGCTTCCAGCATAATCCCCTGTCCGTGCAATCCGTTGGGATAACCTGATCCATCAATTTTTTCATGATGCTGCAGCACTATATCGGCTACCGGCCAGGGAAATTCAATTTCCTTCAGTATTTCGTACCGACCTGAGAGTGGCTCTTGACAAATTAAAATTCAGGTTCGGATAATTTCCCCGGTTTGCTTAAAATTTTGATTG
>CAZRMB010000084.1:0-9029 GCA_964600925.1 uncultured Syntrophomonas sp. | reverse complement strand
AAATGGGCACCCAGGTGGAACCCGGGGCAGATTATATTATGTATCAGGGCAGAAAAATAGGCAACAAGCCGATGATGATTTATGTTCTGCTGTACAAGCCGGCAGGATTTATATGCAGTGTCAATGATCCGCAGGGACGGCCTACGGTGCTGAGCTTGCTGAAGGATATTGAGGAGCGTATATATCCGGTGGGAAGGCTGGATTATGATACATCCGGCCTGTTGCTGCTAAGTAATGACGGAGAATTTACCAACCTGATGATACATCCCCGTTATAAGATAATTAAAACGTATGAAGCCCGGGTAAAAGGGAGGCTCATTCAGCCAGAACTGGATCGTATGTGCCAGGGTCTGCTGTTGGAAGACGGCATGACTGCTCCCGCTCAGGTCAAGCTGCTGTTTCAAGATGAAACCAGCAGTTTGCTGGAAATATCGATCCATGAAGGGCGCAAACGGCAGATAAAAAGAATGTGTGCTGCCATCAATCATCCGGTATTAAATCTGAAGAGGACCCAGTTGGCTTTCTTATCCCTGCAAGATATTGAAGAAGGAAAGTACAGGCTACTGAGCAGTCAGGAAGTTGAAGCGCTGAAAAAATGTGCCGGAGCAGTTTAGGCAGTATTAAGGTTAGGAGATGTTTTTATGACAGCTATTCGCATGAGATTACGATTTGATTACCTTGGTTACGGAAAAACAGGCAAGCTCTTTGGCAAAAAAAGTATTGAAGAAAATGCCGAGGAAGTAAGACAGCATAAAGCAGCCTTGCTGAGAAATGTTCCCAATCAGGGAATCCGGATCGAAGAAATCGACATGAGCAGTGAAGTCTATACCGTTTACGATGAAATAAGCCGTAAGGAAATTGCTTATGCACCTGTGGTCATAACCATCTCAGCCGATAGTGTCGAGGATGCGCTTAAATTTTCCATGAAAGATGAATTCCGTACCGTTGAAGTCCTGGAACCGGATAATATAAGTCTTTCCAAGGCTGAAGTGGAGCGAATATTATATAAGACCAGTGAGGAACTGCATGATTACAAAGAATATTTATTGAAAAAAATAAATAATTGGAAATAGTTTTAATCTCCTATGCCGGGGCTAACAAAAAACTGGTGTCAGAGCTTAATATCATATTTTTTTAATACAAACCGGATGGACAATACCTCTGATCCGGGTTTTTATTGTGAAACACAAGCTTCCCGAGACCCGTAAGCAATCTTTGATTGCATTCTTATTAAATTTTTAAATTATTTATGAACTTTATTATTGCTTTTAAGATAATCCTCATGTACTATTACTCAATAAGAATTTTATTGATTAAGAGGATTAATTTGGCTAAAGTAATAATATTTGCAGGTGGATTTGGCAGCGGCAAATCAGAACTGGCAATCAACTATGCCCTGGAAAGAAGTCAATATGCAGAGAACATCATTCTAGCTGACCTTGATCTGGTCAACCCGTATTTTGCTTCCCGGGATGTCCGTGATCTGCTGGAAGCCAGCGGAATACGGGTGCTGGCTCCTGCCGGAGATTTTTCCTGCGGAGATGTTCCTGCGATTCCCCCGGAGATCATTGGGGTCTTGCGGGGCAATGATGAAATCATTATTGATGTAGCCGGGGATGAAGTTGGCTCGATGGTGCTGGGTTATCTGAGCCGATACATAAAGGATAGTGACTATCAATTCTATTTGGTCCTCAATCCTTATCGACCTTTTGCCCAGGATTTGGAAAGCGTAATTGAATTAAGGTTATTGCTGGAAAGAGCGTCACGTTTGATTTTTACCGGCCTGATCAGCAACCCCAATTTGATGGGTGAAACCAACCTGGAAATGATCAGGAGCGGGCACCAGGTCGTATCAGATTATTCGCAGGCTATGGCCTTACCGGTCTGTTATCTTACGGCTGAGGAAAAATTCTACCATGATCTGGCTCATGAATATGGGGGAATATTACAGACAATTACACTTTATTTAAAACCTGAATGGATGCAGTAAAGTTAAGGGGGATGCAGGATGGCCAAAGGCAGGGTCTATTTTCATATCGACCAGTGCAAGGCATGCGGATTGTGCGTTAAGTTTTGTCCCAAAGGGATCCTGGGACTTGATGAAATTATTCTCAATACTTTAGGGTACCATCCCATCAGCATATTACGTGCAGAGGAATGCAGCGGCTGTGGAATATGTGCGTTGATGTGTCCTGATTTGATCATTGAGGTGGAAAAGGAGTAATAGCATGGAAAAGATTTTGATGAAGGGGAACGAAGCCCTGGCAGAAGGTGCTATTATTGCCGGATGTAAAGCTTTTTTTGGTTATCCCATAACGCCATCCAGTGAAATAGCTGAGTACATGGCTCGCAAATTTCCCAAGATCGACGGCGTTTTTGTGCAAGCGGAGAGCGAACTGGCTGCCATTAATATGGTTTATGGTGGTGCAGCCACCGGTCATAGAGTTATGACTGCATCTTCCGGTCCCGGCATAAGCCTGAAACAGGAAGGAATTTCTTTTATCGCCGAGGCCGAATTGCCTTGCCTGATTGTGAACATATCCCGCGGTGGTCCCGGTTTGGGTGGTATCCAGCCGGCCCAATCGGATTATTTCCAGGCAACACGTGGGGGAGGACATGGTGATTATCGCCTCATCGTGCTGGCACCTTCAGGGGTACAGGAAATGATGGATTTTGCGATCGAAAGCTTTGACCTGGCAGACAGATACAGGACTCCGGTAATGATCATGGCAGAAGGGACTCTGGGGCAGATGATGGAACCGATCATTGTCAGAGAACCGGTAACCCAATTTTATGAAAAACCATGGGCAACGAACGGCTGTCAGGGTCGTCAGCCCAATATTGTGAATACTTTGCACCTGTCCGCTGATTATTTGGAAGAGCGCAATCATCATCTGCAGAATAAATATGACGAAATTATCAGCCGGGAAAAGAGAGCGGAATCTTACCTGACTGAGGATGCCGATATGGTAGTAGTTGCTTTTGGATTAATGGCCAGAATTGCCAAAAGGGCAGTTATGGAGGCAAGAAAAACAGGGGTCAAAGTCGGTTTGATACGTCCCATAACGCTTTGGCCTTTCCCGGACACGGAGATCATTAAGGCGGCTCAAACCGCTAAAAGATTTTTGTCGGTGGAGATCAGCATGGGCCAGATGATTGAAGATATTCGCCTGGCCGTGGCTGGACGAGTTCCGGTTGATTTTTTCGGCCGCATAGGGGTCACTCCCAATCCCGAGGAGATATTTAGAGCAATCATGCAAATCGCGGAAAGGGAGGGTATGTGATGAAAGTTGTCGCTAAACGCCCGGAAAGTCTTAAAGACAATAGATTCCATTACTGTCCGGGCTGTACCCATGGCATCATTCACCGTTTGGTGGCTGAATGCCTGGACGAATTGTCACTGCGAGAAAGTGCCATTGGAATTTGTCCGGTAGGCTGTGCCGTACTGGCTTATGATTATTTTAACTGTGATATGCTGGAGGCAGCGCATGGCAGGGCACCCGCAATTGCTACAGGGATCAAGAGACTTCTGCCTGATAAAACCGTTTTTACTTATCAAGGCGATGGCGATTTGGCTTCCATAGGCATGGGCGAGATCATTCATGCAGCATTGCGCGGGGAAAAAATAACGGTAATATTTGTGAACAACGCCATATACGGTATGACCGGAGGACAAATGGCTCCTACTACCCTGCTGGGACAGGTGACCACCACCTCACCCTATGGCAGGAAAAAAGAGTGGGAAGGTTATCCGGCTAAAATGGCTGAGTTGCTGGCGCAAAGTGAAGGCTCAGCTTATATCTGCCGGTCTTCCGTACATAATCCGGCTAATATTTTAAAAACCAAAAAGGCCATCATGAAAGCTTTAAAGATCCAGCAAGCCGGGCTGGGCTTTAGCATGGTGGAAATCCTATCGACCTGTCCGACCAATTGGGGCTTGGGGCCTCTCGAGGCGCTTGAATGGCTGGAATACAATATGATCCCTTACTATCCCCTGGGCGAATTAAAAGTCAAGGAGGTAGAATAATGGAAACACAAATTTTGTTTGCCGGTTTTGGAGGACAAGGCGTTTTATCAATGGGTCAATTTCTGACTTATGCTGCCATGGAAGCGGGTAAAAACGTTGCGTGGGTCCCTTCCTACGGTGCGGAGATGCGAGGCGGCACGGCCAATTGTCTGGTAACCATAGCCGATGAGGAGATCAGTTCGCCGATTACGGAAAACCCGATGACGGCAGTCATCATGAATGGGCCGTCACTGGATAAATTTGAAAGCAAAGTAAAGCCCAACGGGATACTCGTATTAAATTCCTCCATGGTGGACCGCAAGCCGCATCGTCAAGACCTGCAAGTGTTGGAACTGCCTGTCAATCAGATAGCGGAAGAAATTAATAATCCCCGCGGGGCGAATATGATCCTGCTGGGCGCTTACCTGCAAAAAACGAGCGTGGTGGAAATCGAAAAGGTACTGGAGTATTTCGAAAAAATCTTTAAGGGTAAAAAACCGTCGATCATTGAAAATAACAAAGAGGCATTTATGACCGGAGTTGAATATGCCCGGCAAAAATGGTAGAACAAGTCTTGGCTGAACACAACCGAAGCGATTGAATCAGGAAGCCTTTTGCGCTTTAATTATAATAGTGCAAAAGGTTATTCTTTTTACAGGACAAGTTAAGAATAAAAATAGAAATAGAAAGCGAAGATTTATTCATGAATGAAAAAGAACTGCACAGTTTGCTGAAAAAGCTCCAGCAAGGAGAGGTGGAGCTTGATGATGTATATAAAAAAATAAAAATGCTTCCCTATGAAGATCTCGGCTTTGCCAAGCTGGATCATCACCGCGGGCTACGGGATAATTTCCCTGAGGTGATATTCTGCCCCGGCAAAAGCATTGCCCAGATCGAGCAAATATTTGTCCATCTGGCCGAACAATCTGATAATGTGCTGGCCACTCGTGCGGACGAAGTTGTATTTCAAATGGTCAGGGAGAAAATACCTCAGGTTCAATATGATGGTGTTGCCAAGCTCCTTTATCTACGTAGGAGCAACACACCCTGTCAGGGTCAGGTGGCAGTTATATCAGCCGGGACAGCTGATTTGCCGGTTGCCGAAGAAGCTGCCTTGACACTTGAAATTATGGGGGCAAGGGTTGAACGGATCTATGATGCAGGAGTGGCAGGGATCCACCGCCTTATTGATAAAATGGAGCAAATTAATGCCAGTCAGGCAGTGATTGTAGTGGCTGGTATGGAGGGGGCACTGGCCAGTGTCGTAGGCGGACTGACCTCTCGTCCCGTAATAGCAGTACCTACCAGTGTCGGCTATGGTGCAAGCTTCAATGGTCTGGCGGCTTTGCTGGCGATGCTGAACAGCTGTGCAAGCGGGGTGGCAGTCGTCAACATTGATAATGGTTTTGGTGCTGCTACCATGGCATTGGCGATTTTGAAGGCCAGGGACTAGAAGAAAGATCAATAAAATAATGCCATAATGGATAAAGGGCCATCTGCCGGCATATGATAGAAAAAATGCTTGAGGAGATGGTCTTTGTGTTACATAAAACAGAGAAATATCTGATGCGTCTGGTAATCCTTTGTTTAGTTGCTGTAGTCGTTGCTCAGGGATTGATGACTGATGATATCACACGTTTTTATATGAGCTGGAGCGAGAGAATGGAGGGACAAAACCTCCCCACACCGGTTGTTGGGGAGAATGAATTATATTTAACAACGATTGAGGAAGATATTACATCACCGCAGGTATTGCTGACCATTAAACTAAACCAGTATCAATCTGCACCCCAGGCAAAAATTTTGATAAACGGTCAGAGTCGTTATGGCTTTTCACGTCAGAAGATAGCATTCAGGGTCAACGCTGGAGATACGGTGGAGATCGATACCAGGGATTGTTCGATGCCGCTTGATTTTATCATCGACTCCGGGTCGGATAATTTGGCTTATCCCAATCGGGGGCAAGTTTTCAGCGGCAACCAGAGTATAGTAATGATAGGTAAAATTATAGTAAAATAGAAAAAAATACAGTAGGGTGGTTGGTAGGATGGAAGTTGGCAGTAAGCTGGTTGCAACCGCAGCCATAAAGATGGCTTTGAGCTTGTCCAGACAAGAGGAGGGCTTGTTAAAAAAATCGCTGCTGGAAGAAATGGCGATCAAAGCAGTAGCAGTTGACTATGGTGGTGAATTTATTACTTCGGCTGCCAAGATCGTTGAAAGAGCTGTAGTTTCAGCCAAACGGGAGGGAGTCATTAAGGACTGCCATGCGGATGAAGGTGCCGTTGCCGGTGCCACCCGTGAAGCCCTGGCGCAAATCATGCCTAAGGCGTTGGGCTTGAATGTGGGCGGCAAGATCGGTATCGCCCGACATGGTGATCATATTAGTGTAGCCATATTTTTCGGTATTGGGTTACTGCATCTGGACGAGGTTGCGATTGGACTTGGTCATCGTGCGGTGGCTTGATTATTTGCGAAGGACGGTTTGATGAAAATGCCAGTGAGAGGAATAAGAGGCGCAACAACGATCGCACTTGACCAAAAGGAAGAGGTGCTCGCTACTACGGGCGAGTTGCTGGATCAAATGCAAAGGGCCAATTCTTTTGTTACTGAAGATATTGCCTCCGTTCTTTTTACAGTAACGAGCGATATTCATTCAGTTTTTCCTGCCCGGGCTGCACGCCATATGGGCTGGGAATCAGTGCCCCTCATGTGCTTTAAGGAAATAGAAACAGAGGGAGCCCTTTCACTTTGTATAAGGGTCCTGATTTTATGGAACACCGATCTGAGTCAGAATCAAATCAAGCATGTTTACCTGCACGGGGCTAAAATCCTGAGGCCGGATTTAGTAGTTTAATAATTATTCTCCCATAACTTTAATGATGACCCGTTTGCGGCGCCGCCCATCGAATTCAGCGTAATAAATTTCCTGCCAGGGTCCAAGATCAAGATCGCCGCCGGTAACGGGGACGATGATCTGATGATGGACCAGTATACTTTTGAGATGGGCATCACCGTTGTCTTCTCCGGTACGATGGTGGTGGTAGTCCTTCCCCAGCGGAGCTATGCTTTCCAGCATTTCATCCAGATCCTGAATGATCCCATTTTCCTGGTCATTTACATAAACGCCGGCACTGATATGCATGGCACTGACCAGAATCATGCCTTCCTGAATGCCGCTTTTTTGGCAGGCTTCCCTCACCCGTTCCGTAATGCAGATATACTGGCGGCGTTTTTCGGTATTAAACCATAAATACTCGGTATGAAATTTCATGATCCCGACTCCCTCCTGCTTATTCTGCGATACAGTTCCGGCCTTCGATGCTGCAGAAGCGGCAGTTCTCCCCGCACCGTCTGCAATTGCGTCAGATCGATTTCAGCATATATTATATCTTCCTCCGTTCCCCCTTCAGCAACAATTCTACCCCAGGGGTCAACTATCATGGAATGCCCCCAGGCTTGATAGCTGGATGATGGATTGCGGGCCGGTGAAGCAGCTGCCAGAAAGACTTGATTGTCAAGCGCCCGGGTACGCATCAATATTTCCCAATGAGCCGGACCGGTGGTCAGATTAAAGGCCGCCGGTACGATGATGATGCTGGCACCGTTTAGTGCTGCCTGGCGAGCCAGTTCGGGAAACCTTATGTCGTAACAAATCATCACCGCAAAGGGTAATCCATTCCAAACAAAGGTCTGCAGATCTTCTCCGGCAGTAAAAACATCTGATTCCTTAAAAACGATCTGATCAGGAATTTGGATATCAAACAGATGTAGTTTACGATGACAGCCGATCATTTTCCCATCCGGAGTAAAAATACAACTGCTGTTATAAATTTTGCCGCTGGCATCGATTTCTGGTATCGAACCACCTACCAGCAGTATTTGGTGTTCTCGGGCCAGTTCGGACAGCATTTCTGTGGTAGGCCCTGGTATGGGTTCCGCATAATCCGGCAGCAGATCAGTTTGATAAGGCGCGTTGAATATTTCCGGTAAAACCAGCAAACTTGCTCTTTGAGAGGCCATTTTTATCATCTGGGCAGCCTTGTCAAGGTTGGCACTTTTATCATGACCGGTCTGCATTTGGCAAATGGCAATGTTAACGATATTATCCATTATTTAACCTCGCTTTTTGGGCAGATGATTGCAGTTGCTTACAATACTATTTTTACTTAAAATAATCATTCATATCAATTTCCAGTTTAGCTCATGCTATACTTATTATAGGATGAATTATTCAAATTGTATTATGCTTTTATTGAGCCGCATATGGAGGTTAACAAATGCCAAGCTATAAACTGGCTGCACGGGAATATTGTCCACGCGATACAGTTATTGAAATACCAGGTCCAAAAGAACCTGTTTTTATCGGGGCCGGTTACTGTACGATTATTGCCGGTCCCTGTGCAGTGGAGAATCAAACAGATTATCTTGAGATTGCTAAAATTTTAAAATCAATAGGGATTCATATATTGCGAGCCGGCCTTTTTAAACCAAGAACGTCACCTTATTCTTTCAAAGGGCTGGGAGCAGAAGGTTTAAAAATCGTGGAAGAAGCGCGTAGAACGACAGGGATCGCGGTAATTACGGAGGTTATGGATGTAAGAGACATTGAAGATCTGTATCCGCACATAGACATTTTTCAGATAGGCAGTCGCAATATGCAGAACTTTTCCTTGCTGGAAGAACTGGGAAAGACCGATAAACCGATTTTGCTAAAGCGCGGTTTGGCAGCAACCATCGAGGAGTGGCTGCTGGCTGCTGAATATTTGCTGAACCGTGGCAATCGCAAGATAATCCTTTGTGAACGAGGAATCAGAACATTCGAACCGTATGCCCGCAATACAGTTGATATTGGTGCAGTCCCGCTAATCAAGCATCTATCTCATTTGCCGATCCTGGTGGATCCCAGCCATGCCACAGGCAGGGCTGAAATGGTTGGACCGGTCGCCAAAGCGGCTATTGCTGCGGGTGCTGACGGCATTTTGGTGGAGGTACATCAGCATCCCGAAGCGGCACTGTCGGATGG
>CAZRMB010000083.1:5272-9051 GCA_964600925.1 uncultured Syntrophomonas sp. | reverse complement strand
CTGCAAATCAGCAATGATCCCCGGTAAAAATTCTTCGGCAACTTTTTTATGCACCAGGAGCTTTTCGGCGGCGTTACATACCGATGGCCGCTGCACCTTGGCATTATGAACAATGGGTAGAGCTTTGGCATAATCTCCATATTCGTCGATATATACATGACAATTGCCCATTCCAGTCATGATCACCGGTACGGTAGCATTATCAAGCACTGCCTTTTTCAAACCTTTTCCGCCGCGGGGAATCAGCACGTCCAGATAATCATACATCTTCATCATAAAAAGGACTGCCTCCCGGTCTTCACTATCCACCAGCTGAATGGCGCCTTCCGGCAGGCCGCACGCCATGGCCGCGTCTGAGATGATGCGGGCAATCACCCGATTGGAGTTCAAAGCTTCCTCTCCGCCGCGCAGAATGATGGCATTGCCTGATTTAAGGCAAAGACCGGCAGCATCAGCAGTTACATTGGGCCGCGATTCATAAATGATGCCGATTACGCCGATGGGCGTTCTGATTCGGCCAATATCAAGGCCGTTGGGCCGGCGGTTCATTTCCAGCATCTCACCGATGGGGTCGGGCAAAGCTGCGATTTCCCGTAAACCCTGAGCCATATCCTGAATGCGGGTCTGGTTTAGCGCCAGTCGGTCGAGCAGCGCTTTGGTCAGGCCCTGCTTCTCGCCTTGTTCGAGATCGATTTTATTGGCGGCAATGATTTCTTCGGCCTGTTTTTCCAATTGCTCAGCCATTTTTAACAAAGCTTCATTTTTTATATCTGTCCCGGCAGTGGCAAGCATTCGTGCTGCCTGTTTAGCCTTGCGGCCTTGCTCCAGTAAAATGGTTTCCATTTCCCTGTTCATCTGCTGCTCTCCCTCCTACAAACACTTTACCCAGAGATTATCTCTGTGAATGACTTCATCATAGTCCTTGGTACCCAGAATCTTTTCTATATCACTGGATTTGTGCCCGGCGATCTGGCGGATCTCATTACTGCTGTAATTAGCCACGCCGCGGGCGATCTCCCCGCCGGCAGCATTAATGACGCCGATCACCGTACCCCGATCAAAATCACCTTCAACGGCCATCACCCCGGATGACAGCAAACTTTTGCCCCGGTTCAGCAAAGCCAGTTCCGCCCCATGGTCGACCTGGATCTGTCCATGTTCTGCCGAGCCAAAGGCCAGCCATTTTTTGCGGGAGGGCATTTTTTCTTCCCGTGGCACAAAAACCGTGCCCAGTTCTTCTCCGGCTACGATCCGGCGAATAACATTTTTCTGCGCGGAATTGGCAATAACCATCGGTATGCCGGCTGCCATGCAATTGCGGGCTGATTTCAGCTTGGTCAGCATCCCACCGCTGGCAAATGTCGTGCCCCGGGCTACCGCATTGGCTTCCATTTCCTCGGTTACTTCATAGACCTCGCTCTGCAGACGGGCATTTTTATTGCTGCGTGGGTCACTGTCATAAAGCCCGTCTACATCAGACAGGATAATGAGCAGATCTGCGTTTACGATCCCGGCCACCATGGTGGATAATGTGTCATTGTCACCGATTTTGATTTCTTCCACCACTACGGTGTCATTTTCATTTATGATGGGGATCACCTGCATGTTCAGAATGGCCAGCAGGGTGTTGGTCGCATTCAAATAGCGGATCCTTTCATCCAGATCTTCTCGGGTCAGCAAAACCTGGGCTACTGTCTTGCCGTAATCGGCGAAAAATTTCTCATACATATGCAGCAGCCTGCCCTGCCCGATCGCTGCCAGCGCCTGTTTTTCCGGCAGCGTCTTGGGGATCTTCTTCATACCCATCCTGCTTGCTCCGGTTCCGATCGCACCCGAGCTGACCAGTACCACCTCAATATCCCGGTTATGCAGATCAGCCAGTTCTCTGACCAGTCTTTCCATACGTTCCAGATTAGGCTGCCCGTTTGCATGGATGAGGGTGCTGGTTCCAACCTTGACCACCAGCCGCTTGATATCTTTAAATTCTCCCCTTATATTCATTCATGTCCACCCCAACCGTAACATTATCTTTTTTGTTTACTGCTTGTTGATGTCAAATCATTGGCTGTATTCAAATTCCAGATCCGCGATCCTGACCAGATCACCTTCCTTGATGCCCATTTCCCGCAGGGCAACTTCGAGTCCCATTCTATCGATGGTACGCTGAAATCTCTGCAGCGATTCTTCCTGATCCATATTGGTCATGTTGACCAGATTCTCGATCCGTTTGCCGCTCACCAGGTAGACCCCGTTTTCGACTTCTACTTTAAAAGGAGGTTCATCTTCATAACGCCGGATCACTCTGACTTCTTCCGCAGGCTCTTCTTCCTTGGGTATACTCTGCAGCAGCGCATAGGTTTTTTCCATCAGCTCTCTGACCCCCTGACCACTGGCAGCGGATATGGCCCAAACTTTATCGCCATGGATCTCCTTTAAGGCCTCAAAACGTTCAGCTGCTCCGGGAATATCCAGCTTGTTGGCAACGATCAAGTAAGGGCGTTTGGACAGTTCCGGATTAAAAAGTTCAAGCTCCTGCTGCAGGATTCTCAAGTCTTCCTGCACATCCCGCCCGTCTGTCTGGGCAGCGTCCAATATAAATAAAAGGACTCTGGTCCTTTCAATATGTCTTAAGAAATCATGTCCCAGACCGACTCCTTCATGGGCTCCTTCAATCAGACCGGGGATGTCAGCAATAACAAAAGATTCGTGATCTCTGGTGCTGACCACTCCTAAATTGGGGATCAGGGTAGTAAACGGATAATCAGCAATCTTGGGCCGGGCTGCAGATACCTGGGCGATCAGCGTTGATTTGCCCGCGTTGGGGTATCCTACCAGTCCCACATCAGCCAGCAGCTTCAATTCCATATTGATCCAGCGTTCCTGTCCGATCTCTCCTTTTTCAGCCATGGAAGGCGCCTTGTGGGTGGGGCTGGAAAAATGACTGTTGCCCTTTCCTCCCCTTCCGCCTTTGGCAATTACGGTCTGTTGACCGTTGATGGTCAAATCAGCCAGAATTTCACCGCTATCATCATCGCGTATTATCGTGCCAACCGGCACCTTGATGATTAGATCTTCTCCCCAGGCACCGTGCTGGTTTTTCCCCAGGCCGTGATTGCCTCGTTCGGCCTTGAAATGTTTGCGATAGCGAAAGTCCATTAAAGTGGTCATGCCTTCTTCGGCGATGAAGACAATATTGCCGCCGCGTCCCCCGTCACCACCGTAGGGCCCCCCCATGGGTACATATTTTTCGCGTCGGAAAGCAACACAACCGTTGCCGCCGTCGCCGCCTTTGACATAAACCTTGGCGTGATCAATAAACATCAGTTCACCTCTTCTTAATGCGAATCTGGCGCGTTTCTTCCGCCCAGCTGTCGCAGCTGAAATACATTTCTATACCGGTTTCGTCCTCATGGATAGAGATATAAACGACCGGATCATCATCACCCTGCGGTATATCTGACTGCATAGCAGTCATACTGTTTACTGGCTCATTATTATCTTTCAGATACCAGGTTGACGTAACGTCCAGATCATCATACACAAGTATGATTCCCATATCCCTGACCGTTAACAACTGTTCATAAAAATAAAGGGCATCTTCCGGAGCAACCGATTCAAATATGATCCTTTCCTGATTGAGCTGGTTGATAATTTCCTTGACATAGGAGCTTATCTGTTCCGTCCAGCCCAGTTCCAGATATCCGCTGATAACCTGCAGATGATTGGCATAATCATGCCGCAATCTGCGCAGCAAATTCACCATTTGCCCGGCCTCCATC
>CAZRMB010000083.1:1214-5172 GCA_964600925.1 uncultured Syntrophomonas sp. | reverse complement strand
ACGCTGACTTGTTTTCTGGTCTTGTCTTTTCTTTCGAATTTGACCTTGCCGTCAACAACGGCAAAAAGTGTATCGTCTCCGCCGACCATAACATTGTTGCCCGCATGGATCTTGGTTCCTCTCTGCCGAACCAAAATGTTGCCGGCTCTGACTACTTGACCATCATATCTTTTGACGCCCAGACGTTTGGATTCGCTGTCGCGTCCGTTTCTTGTACTGCCAACTCCCTTTTTATGAGCCATGATTACACCTCCCAGTGTCAATTTTATAATAAGGCTTAAAATTGCTTCTTGAAAAATAATATTACCAGTGTAGATCTGGATTTATTATTTAACCCTCGATCTTTTCGATCAAAAGTCTGGTATAGGCCTGACGATGACCCTGTTTCTTGCGTTGATTCTTACGTTTCTTGTACTTGTAGACGGTTATTTTTTTGCCCCGTCCCTGTTCCAGTACAGCAGCCGAAACTTTTGCGCCGGCTACCAAAGGATCGCCGATTTTGGTTCCGTTGTCATCCTGAAGCATTAAGACCTGATCCAGGGTTACTTTGTCCCCGGCTTCGGCTGGCAGCTTCTCAACTTTGACCATTTCCCCTTCGGTTACCTTGTACTGTTTTCCACCTGTTTGAATAATTGCGTACATAATACACCTCCACATCTTTCAGACTCGCCGGTCATCAGGCAGGCTAGGCCATTTTAAAGCCTGGACCGTGCGGTTGCAAAAACGTGCAACCCACAGCTTAGACTATCATAATTTAAAACTGTCGTCAAGTTAGCTGCCATGCAGATTATATTCTTCAATACTCATGTTGTTGTTCTCTTCGAATCTGATCTTTTTGCCAGTTTTTTTACGGATATAATTGAGGTTGGTATCTTCGTTCATTATGTATTGCAGCAACTGCGGATGGGCCTCACAAACGATCTCCTCGCTCTCCAGATATCCCATATTGGCCAGCTTGCGTTTTACCTCGCAGGCCAGGGCAAAGAGATTGATGGTGCGGCCTCGTCCATGACAGGTCATGCATTCGTCCGTAAATATCTCGGCAATACCGTAACGGGATTTTTTGCGGGTCATTTCCAGAAAGCCCAGCTGCGTCATCCCCATAATGCGGTTATGGGCTTTGTCTTTCTCCAGTTCCTGACGCAGAATGGAAATAACATTATCTTCGTTATTCTTGTCCTGCATGTCAATGAAGTCGATCAGGACAATACCGCCGATACTGCGCAGACGCAACTGCCGGGGGATTTCCATAGCCGACTCAAGATTGAGCTTGTACACAGTTTCTTCGAAGTTGTCTTTGCCGGTAAATTTGCCGCTGTTGACATCGATCACGGTCATCGCTTCAGTCACGTCAAAAATCAGATAGCCGCCGCTCTTCAGCCATACTTTGCGCCGCAAAGCCTTGCGGATATCCTTTTCTACGCCGTATTTTTCGAACAGATCCCCCTCTTCATATTGCACACTGGGCGAAAACGAGGTGTTCTTTTTCATGGCGATAAGATCGATCTTCTCTTTGATCTTGAAATTGTTGGTGATGACCCGGCGAATATCGGCATCCAGATAGTCCCGCAAAGCGCGTTCGATCACATCGATATCCTCGTAAATCAGGCTGGGTGAATTTTGCTGGGTGAAACGGGTCTGAATATCCTGCCAGATTTTCAACAAATAATTTAATTCCGCCAGAATTTCATTTTCCCCGGCTTCCATACAGGCGGTTCGTAAAATGACCCCTATGTCATCCGGTTTGTTATCCTCGATCAAGCTGCGCAGCTGATTTCTTTTCTGATTGCCGACAATCTTGCGGGATATGGAGACTTCATGCTGAAGCGGCAACAGCACCAACAAGTGACCGGGAATGGTTATATCACAGGTGACCCGGGCTCCTTTTTCTGAAAACGCTTCTTTCTTGACCTGTACCATGATCTCCTGACCGCTTTTCAACAACTGCTCGATTTTTTTGCCTTTGCGGTTGCCCGGCCCCACAACATCCCCAACATACAAGAATGCATTTTTGCTGAGGCCAATATCGATAAACGCACAGGAAAGCCCCGGCAGTACATCCTTTACCTTGCCTTTATAGATGTTGCCCACGCTTTCGTCCTGGTCAGCCCAGAAGACTTCAACCAAACGGTCATCTTCAACAATTGCCACCCGTGATTCCCATGGATATATCTCGCCGATAATGTCCCTTACCATTCACTACACCCTCTTTATCGGTGAATAAAACTGTTGGCCTTCTTTAATATAATTCCCCTGACGGAAAATGTCAGCAATATCTTTTGCATTTATTCCATGTTCGATGAAAAGCGCCTGCAATTCGTCATATCTGATATTAAGCGGTTCATTGATACTGACCATGACAGACAGCATGTCATATTCCTCAGCGGTGGTGATATTCATCTGATAAAGACCGGGCCGCAGATCCTTCTGTACATTTTTATTTTTGCCCCGGCTTTGCACCAGCAAAGAATCCTGGTTTAAAATCCCATTGATCAGTGCCTGCAGATCATTTCCCGCGCTGATCACAAAAGTATATTCAGCCGCATTGATGATTTTCATCAGCGAAGGAGCATTATCCTCTATTTGCTGACAGTCCGTAATGGTTAGCGCCGCAGGCAGCACTTCATTCATGCCGGAGATAAAATCCTGCTGGTCCATTTCCTCCAAATCAAGATCAAAATATTCATGCTTTCCCCAAACCCCAACCGGAAGGATGGTTCCCATCGATAATCTAATATGAGGATTAAAGCCCTCACTGAGATGGTAAGGTATCCCGGCGCGACGCAGAGCTCTTTCCATCAGATGCATCATATCCAGGTTGGCCAGAAATTTCAACTCAGGTCCGGCACTGTACTCAACCCGCAAACGCATATCAGAGCCCCTCCTTTATATTCAAATCGATCTCAAAATTAGGGCAAACACCGCAACCAACACAATCGGCCTGACGGCAGTCCGGGGTTAACAATCCCTGGGAAGCGCATTCATTTTCCGCCCATAAATATTCCTTGTTCACCCCGATGTCAATAAAGTCCCAGGGAAACAGTTCATCACGGCTGCGTTCACGGATATAAAATTCAGGATCGATCTGACATTCTGCAAACGCTTCCATCCATCTGGTGAAACTAAAAAACTCTGACCATCCGTCAAATTTGCAGCCATTCTGCCAGGCTTTAATGATGACCTCGCTCAGCCGCCGGTCGCCCCTGGCAAATACCCCTTCAAGATAACTGGTGCGGCTGTCATGAAAACTGAGTTTCACATTTTTCATCTTTTGCTTCATCATATGATGCCGTTTTTCTTCCAAACTGCTGATACCGGCCTGCGGCTGCCACTGAAACGGCGTATGGGCTTTGGGAACAAAACAGGCCATACTTGCCCTGATTTCAATGGCACGGCGGGAATGGCGGTTGCCGATCGATCTTACCTTTTGCAGCAATTCCAGGATCCCGTCCAGATCTGCTTCGGTTTCCGTTGGCAAGCCGATCATAAAATATAACTTCAAGCCCAGCCAGCCTGACCTGAAAACCGCTTCGACCGCCTGCAGCAAATCTTCTTCGGTAACATTTTTGTTGATCACATCACGCAGCCTCTGGGTTCCGGCTTCCGGAGCCAGCGTCAGGGTCGTTTTACGTACCTTTTGCACTTCATTGGCCAAATTGATCGAAAACGCATCCACCCGCAGCGACGGCAGCGCAACGCCAACCCCTTTTTTCCCGTATTCTGCCACCAGCTGTTTCACCAGGCTATCCACCCCGGAATAATCGAGGGTGCTAAGGGAAGCCAGCGATATTTCATCATAGCCGGTATTTTTCAACTGATCGGCAGCCTGCTGCGCCAATGTCTCCACTGATCTTTCCCGCACCGGACGATACACCATCCCGGCGTGGCAGAACCGGCAGGCCCGTTGGCAGCCGCGCATGACTTCCAGCACCGCCCGGTCATGGACGATACCCAGATA
>CAZRMB010000083.1:0-1114 GCA_964600925.1 uncultured Syntrophomonas sp. | reverse complement strand
ATGACCTCTTCGCCGTCGCCCAGCAAAAAAGCATCAAAAAATTCGGCAAAAGGTTCCGGGTTAAAAGCCACCGGCCCCCCTGCAATGACCAGCGGATCGTTTCCGCTACGGTCCGCTGAACGCAGCGGTATCCTCCCCAAATCCAGCATATTAAGAACATTGGTGATGGATAATTCATATTGCAAAGAAAATCCCACTACATCAAACTGATCGAGCGGGGTAAATGATTCCAGGGAATATAAAGGAATATCTTCTTCCCTCATCAAGGCTTCCATATCCGGCCAGGGCGCAAAGCATCTTTCCATGATATGCCAGGTGGTCTCATTGACAACGCCATATAATATCTTGCCGCCGATATGGGACATGCCGATTTCATAAACATCCGGGAAAGCGAATACCATTTTGGCTGATTTTCTCTCCCAATCCTTTTCTCTAATATTTACTTCGCTGCCGGTATAACGAGCGGGTTTTTCGACCCGTGGTAAGATGTCCCTGAAAAGCCTTTCTTTCATGCTTGCCTCCGCTTGTTAAAATCATCATTTTTATATATTAGCATAAAACATGCCCGCTGCGAAATTCGCACTGACAATTACCGGGACAAATCTGTCACAATTATGGTTAAAAACAAACGAAGCGCACGATTACATCAAAGGTTCACAAATCTGTAATACATGCGCCCCGCACGCAGATGATATTTGTCATTTTCATTCACGCCATAATCATTGCAGTATCCGTACCGCCAAAGAGGGTCAAGCGATGCAAACTGCCTTTATTTGCTGTAAACAAAGAAGCCTTCCCCGGTTTTACGTCCCAGTTTGCCTGCCCTGACCATTTTTATCAGCAAAGGACAAGGCCGGTATTTGGAATCGCCAAACTCCTTGTGCAATGTCTCCATAATTTTAAGACAGATGTCCAGGCCAATCATATCTGCCAGCGCCAAAGGTCCCATGGGATGTCCGGCACCATATTTCATTGATGTATCGATATCTTCAGCATTGGCCACGCCTTCCATCAAGGCATACATGGCTTCATTGAGCATGGGAATCAAGAGACGGTTTACCACAAAGCCGGGAGCTTCATTGATTTCGACCGGTGCCTTGCCCATCTGCACGGC
>CAZRMB010000082.1:0-9118 GCA_964600925.1 uncultured Syntrophomonas sp. | reverse complement strand
AGTTCATTTTAAAGTTTTGAAAAATGCTTTACAAGCAGTTCCCTGATATTTACATATAATCTGTTAAACGCTGCGCACTTTGCAGCGAGCTTCATGGATATGTTCAAGTTCTCTTTTGTATTTCAGCATCACTGTATCTGCAAATGCGTTTATATCCCCGATCCCCAGCTCTTTCAGCCCGACTGTTTTGATCGGTGTGCCTTCCGTATCAATATTCAAACCAATATGAATAAGGGATGAAACATTTGTAACGGTAGCAACTGATACAGACAATTTGGCTTTTTTATAATATAGATCGTCACCCATGCGGTTTACATCAATTTCAAACTGGGCAAGTTCTTCCTTTATCAGGCTTATAAGCAACCATTGTCGGTAAATAGCCAACTCCAGGTCGGGATTGAAATGTTCTACCAGGAAATTAAGCATCCGCGGCGAGTATATCGGTTCTTTTCTATGAACATCGATCAAGTCGATCATTTTGTCCAGGCCAACATTAACCTCGCCGGTAAAAGCAACGGCTGCGTCTCCGATCAAACCAAAATTTTTGTATATCCAATGGGATTGCATTTGGGTTCCATCATATGCCAATGGCTTGTCAATTACCAAAGTTTTAATCATAATCAAACCTCTCTTTCAAAATATATCGGGCATTAAAAAGATTATATTATAAATATTACCACGTAAGCAGGAATTATAGAAATTACTGCATTTAAAAATAGTTTATGCTTCTTATTCTTGAATTTTTGCAGGGATTATTTATGTAGATTGAGAATTTGTTTAATTAATTAATAATTAGTAAAGGATTATTTATCGAACATGAACAAATTTAAATTTCTATTATTACTGATGATATTGATCTTAATAATCAATAAGCCGGCTGTTGCTGATGATTCATATCAGTCTATGCAGGTAAACTGTAACGGCGGTGCTAAGAATGTATCTTTTGTCACGATCGATCTGAATGATCCCTGCATCAATATAGAATCGGTTTTCGCCGGTCAGCAGATAGGCCATACAGATTATTTACAAAATATAGCTGAACAATTAACAGACTCAAACACTGAAATCGTGGCAGCCATAAACGCAGGTTTCTTCAATCCCGTAAAAGACGACTCAACCCAGCTTTGGAGCACGATCCAGCAGAAGGGTACATTTGTTCATCTGGGAAGTATTGGTTCTGCGATCGGTTTTGGTACAGATAAAAATGTCGCAATTGAAAATCTTTATATCGTTATAAAAGGTTCTGTTGACGGAAAATGGGACGAACCCAATGGCTGGAGCGCCTGGGGACTGAATCACGGATATACGCAACCGGAGGCAGTTGCTGTATTTACACCTTCCTTTGGAAAAACCACCGGTTCCCATAACCGGATTTCCATTGTTGTCAGGAATGGCCGGATTATTTATACCAAGAATGGTGAAGCTCCAATTTATGATGACGGTTACACGATCGTTATGGAATCAAACAACAAAATGTTAAAACGATTTAGAAAAGGAGATGCGATCACTTACAAGCTTGCGTATTATAAAAGTGATTACAGCCAGGGATTAACTCTTGACGGAACCATTAATTGGGATGCATTTAGGGTTACGGTAGGCGCCGGACCAACACTTTTGAAAAACGGTAAAATAATAGCCAACGGAAGAGCAGAAGGGTTTTTTGAATCCGAAATGATTGATCGTTCGGCAGTCTTAAGGAGCTTCATTGGCGTTAATCAAAAGCAGCAGTTGTTTATGGGAGTAGCACAAATGGCCACAGTTGAGGAAACAGCTGAAATATGCTTGAATCTGGGTATGACCCAGGCAATTTGTCTGGATGGAGGACTATCCAGTTCTCTATATTATCGCGGGAAGTATGTAAGCGGACCGTTTCGCAAAATAACTGATGCCATCGTCATTACCCGGCATAAAGACATTGGACTTCCCGGGGCTTCGCAAATCAAAATCAAACGCTTTTTAATCTGAGCAATGAAAAACTTAACCTCCAACATGTCCTATATGCCAATCATCTCTTCGGTATGGAAGAAATAGAGATAGCTTTCTTTTACCTTTTTTTGCAGGATTGATTCCAGGGCTTCCTTATACATATTGATCTGGATGCTGTATTGCCTGACCAGCGCATCACGGTTTTGGGCACTAATATAATCAGTTTTATAGTCAAGCAAAACCAGTTCATCCCCTTCCCGGAAATAAAGATCTATAACCCCTTGCACCAGCAATTCATCATCGGCTTGATCCATATCATCAAGAATGCGGTTGGCTCTACATACAAGATTAAAAGGTACTTCGCGGTATACAGCCGGAGATTTTAGCATTCGCTGTCCCAGTTCGGAATGGAAAAAGCGTACGATTTTCTCAATTTGGACTGCATTTGTTTCTTCAGCGCTTAACAACTCGCATGCCATCATTTCCTGCAACTGAAGCTCGATTTCAGCGGTACTGCTTACTCTGGCCAGATCAAGGTGCTGCATGACAAAATGCATAACAGTTCCCTTTTCCGCCCCGCTGAGTTTGGCAGATGCATCACTCTTGTTGTTAACAATAAAATCCGGACCGGGCAAAAGCACTGGTGGATCAGGTAAACCTGCAGGCCAATTGCTGGATTGAATTTTTTTGATACTGGTTACAGATAACTTGGAGGGAATCCCTTCCGCCTGTCGGAAGGGATATATCCAGTCCAGACGTTTATTTATCAGAGCATTCTCCGGCGAGATACTTTCTCGTATGAAATCTTGCAATTTACTTCGTACAGAAAATTGTTGCTGTAGGGCTTCCTGTTTGGCTGCATAGAGTTGGGCCGGGTTTAAAATTGATATTTTCCACGAGGAATTGTCGGTGTCCATCTCTATCGGATCAAATCTATCCTCCAGCAGATCGCGCAGGATTTCCCCGTCAGGATGATTTATCAACACCGGACCGATCCAATCCATAAAATTACGTGCCTTGCCCAGACCATATGGATTCAAGGACCTGCTCCATTTTTTTGCCAGCCCGGGTATATTTTTAAAAGAACCCAGCATGATCAGTTTGTTTATCGCTCTGGTACAACCCACATACAAAATCCGCATTTCCTCAGACAAGTTTTCTTTCTTCAGTTTGCTCTGTATCGCCATTCTGGCCAGACTGTTGCTCTTTATCCGGGCTTCGGGGTCAACATAGAGCGGGCCTATTCCCAAATCCTTGTGAAACAGTACCGCTGCGCTGGAATCGCTGAGGTTGAACTGCTTGCCCATTCCAGCCAGAATTACCACCGGAAATTCCAGTCCTTTGCTTTTGTGTATACTCATGATCCGTACCACATTGTCTTCTTCGCCCAAAACCCTTGCGTTGCCCATATCCCCTCGATCCGACTGCAGTGAATCAATAAAATTGATAAAGTTGAAGAGACCTTTCAGCGTGCTGGCTTGAAACTGTCGGGCTCGATCCAGAAGAATGCGCAGATTGGCCTGACGCTGTATACCGCCCGGCATGGCTCCGACAAAATAGAAATAGTCAGTCTCCAGCATAATTTCCCAGATCAGCTGATCAATCGGCATGAATCTGGATTTATCCTTCCAACTGTTCAGTTGAGCCCAAAATGCGGATAAACGCCTGCTTAACTCATCATCGTTATATTCTATATATTCCTCCAGCGCCAGGTACATATGACTGGCGTGACTGTTCAGACGGATGGTGATCAAGTCCTGTACGGAGAATTTACCGATTGGTGAACGTAAAACGCTGAGCAGAGGAATGTCCTGCTTTTTATTATCAACCAAACGCAGCAGATTTAAAAACATCTCAATTTCCAGCGTTTCAAAATAACCGCTGCCCACATCGGCATAGGCTGGAATCCCCTGCTCAGTCAGGATATCCAGATAGGCATCGGCTCGATTTTTGGTTGAACGCATAAGTACGACCATATCTCTGTATTCAAGCGGACGGATGCATTTTTGCCGCGGGTCGTAAATACGCTGGCCCAACAATTCCTTGATCCGGCGGGCAGCAAAACTGGCTTCGTATTCGATTTCATTTAGATCTTCGCCGTCTTCATCGAGTTCCAGCAAGTTGGCATCTTTCTCTATCAGCATGACTTCTATGCTGGCATCTTCCGCTTCCTCCATATTGCTGCCGTAACACAGAAAGGAAGATCGATCATAATCTATTTCACCCAGTTGCTGCGACATGATATGTCTGAAAATACAGTTTACGCCAGCGAGGAGTTCTGCACGACTGCGAAAATTTTTGTCCAGGTCGATGCGGCGATTGAGCGCTTGTGGCTCTGATTGAAAAGCAAGGTATTTGGCTATAAACAGGGTTGGATCAGCCAGACGAAAACGATAGATACTTTGTTTGACATCCCCCACCATAAATAGGTTGCGCTCGCCTTTGATGTAATCAAGCAAAGCTTCCTGCACCAGGTTGCTGTCCTGATACTCATCCACAAAAATATAATGATATTTATCTCTGTAAATGCGAGCTGCTTCGGGATCGCGTAAAACGCGCAGGGCAAAATGCTCCAGATCATCAAAATCCAAAATGCTCTTTTCCGCTTTTTTCTCCTGATAAAGCCTGATAAAATTGGTGGTCAGTTGCATCAGCGATTGCATACTGGGGTAGAGTTGCCCAAGTTCATTTGCATATTCCTTGATGCTTTTACCCAACGTTAGCTCTTGCAGATTCGAGATCAACTTTTTGCCTTCATTGCGAAGTTCTTTGACTCGTTCCTGCAAATGAGGATCACAGTCCCGGGAAACTCTTCCCAAACGGGTAAACTTGACCGCCTGCATGTACTGGGTCAAACTTTCTAATCCTGTTTGTATACAGGTTTCAAGTTGGCCGGTCAGCACCAGATCGTCTTCAAGGGCAGGTCGGTAGCCTTCCAGTCCAGGATCAAGATCGATCACAGCTGCAGCCGCGGCAAATAGCTCTCTGGCCTCACCGATTTTAGCCTGCATATCCTGAATGATATTTAAGGTCCAGGCACTTTGCGCCAATTCATCTTCCGACATAACAAAGAGATCGGTCTTTTCCTCCAGCCATGCCAAAGGTTCCGGCTGACTTTGAATAAAGGTAAAGGTTCGCAGGATCAGATCCTCAATGGGCTTGTCATTTCTGGAACCGGCAAAACGTTCGACCAGGCCCAGAAAGTTTTCATCCCCGCTGGCATATGCTTCTTCCATGATTTCCTCGACTGTTTCCCTGCGTAGAATCGAACATTCAGTAATATCGCCGACTCTGAATTTCGGATCGACATCCAGCACATGAAAATTTTCGCGCACAACACTTGTGCAAAATGCATGTACGGTGCAAATGGAGCTTCTGCCGATCATCTGCAGTTGACGACGTAAATGTTCCGGATTATCAGGATTTGATTCAAGTTCTCTCAGGATGGCAGCAGTAATTTTCTCCCGCATTTCTCCCGCTGCAGCATTGGTGAAAGTAACGATCAACAAATTTTCAATATTTAAACCGTCCTGACAGATCATACGAATGATTCTCTCCACCAGAACTGCAGTTTTTCCTGAGCCGGCAGCAGCTGCCACTAGCAGATTGCTGTGGCGCGATTCAATTGCCTGCTGCTGCTCCTGCGTCCAATTACTCATGCGAATTATCCTCCCGGAGTTTCTTTATCCTGTCCAACACATCTGCGTCTCTGGCTGGTGTTATATTTTTAAAGCGATTGGCGGCAAACAATTTATCAAACTGGCAGATGGCATGGTATATACAATTATCGCAGGCTTTCCCTTTATCGGTTTTAACAGGTTCTATACGGATCTGGCCGTTTACCATTTGCGTTCCGATTTCCTTAAGCAGTTCCTGCAGATAATCAAATAATATATCAAACTCTTCTGCCTCTAAAACGCTGGATGCAGCCTTAAATTCTCCGCTGTTTTTGATTCCCAGCGGCAGAATGTCAGAATCCCCCTGCAAATCCCGATCCATTGCTCTTACCAGCGCAACGTCCTTTAGGACCAGTCCGTTCATGCGCAGTTTTTTGCGAATTTTATCTTCAATATCAGTCAGATCCATATCAGTTACGTTTATGAGGGGATCATCGATTTTAAAATAAAACAAAGCTGCAGGCCTGTAATTATTTATTAAAGCAGCACCTAATTCCGGGTTATTTGATTTCAGTACCGCCAGTAAATAAACAAACAACTGCAGATTGAGGCCAAAATATAGTTCTGACAGGCTAAGATGTCGTTCTCCGCTTTTATAATCGATGATTTTAAAGTACGTGTTGTCTTCACCATGTAAAATATCAATCCGGTCAATACGGCCTTCCAGATAAAAGCTCTGTTCATTGTTTAAATCAACCCGCAGAGGCGGAAAAACACCGCCGGAGCCAAAGCGGGCTTCATAAAGATAAGGTTCAAAATCGCCTCTCTGGATATGCTCGGTCAGGGTCCAGACGGCCCGGTGGGTGATTCGTTTGAGACGTTGGGCTAAATAGCGGTAGCGGTAACTGCTCATCATTATGCCATTATTATGCAGCGCCAGTTGTTCGGTCATAATTTTATCCACTAAATCATCACATTCAGTGCGCGAAATATTTCTCCAATCGATCCCCTGCTCTCCAAGTTCAGTTGAAAAAACTGCCAGACCTTCATGCAGCAGGATACCTATATCCGGGAGACCGACGGCAAAGCTCCTACGTTCCTGGGGGCGCAACCCAAAGCGGACAAAATGGGCAAAGGGACAGGCAGCGAATTGTTCCAGTCTGGATACGCTCGAATAAAATGGAGTTTTATAAAGCTTTCCGGCACTGGCTTGCTCGACCGGAGTAACTTGATTTTGGTAAAAAAGAGCATCCAATATGTTTATCCTGCGGTTTTCCCATTCAGGATGATGATAATACCAGTCATAAACATCCCACCAGAAGTCATTGATCTCTTCGCCGTCAAGATGAAGGCGCAGTTTTTCTGCCAGATATTTAAAGCTTCCTGTCGGCGTGACCAGTTGCTCCAATTCAATTTCCGGTGTCCTGAACAAATCACTGCAGGTTTTGATTTTAGGAAACAGGGTCTTGACCCGGTTGATCAGCAGAGAAGGACGCAAAGCTTTGCCCTCCTGGTCGGCAATGGCAAAAGATAACGATAAATATTCGTCGGCTTGGCTGAAGGCAAGGTAAATGTCAAATTCTTCTTCCGAGCTTTGCGTCTGCTGATCCAGGTTCCATTCCACTTGATATGTATACAGAATCTGTTTTTCTTCCTCGGTAAAAATGATTTGAGGGGCTGGTCCGGCCGGAAGAACCCCATCATTTATGCCCATAACGAAGACAGCTTTTACGGAATGACTTTTGCTCCTTTGGATATTTCCGATCATGATTTGATCAATAGTGGTAGGGATTATGCCCACGGAAAAGGATTTATACCCGGTCTCCAGCAAGCTGGTGAAGTCCTTTACATTGATTTCATTATCACCGAGGATTTCCACCAACTGATCAAACGTTTGCATGACGATATTCCAGATCTGGCCGTTTTGCAGGGCATATTCATACAAGCCATCCCCACGCAGTATGTCGGTCCAGTCCTGCAGTTTTTGTTCAATACCCAAGGTTTGCAGATATTGAAACAGTGCCTGACTGAGCTCGCGGCCGCTTTTCTTCCCTTTTATGGATCTCTCCAGCCTTTGTAGTGGAGTGATTAGCTTGTGACGGTTTTGATTAAGGGATGACAGCAGTTGGGCATCAATTTCACCCTGACCGCGGCTAAAATCTTCCTGACAAAGCCTGCCCTTAATTCCATAAGCCAACATGTAATTTTCCATTTCTTCGCATTCGTCCTGAGTTAAATCAGTAAAACCGCTTTTCAGCAGCATAAAGATATCCTCTGGTCGATAACCTCGGTTTATCACTGCCAGAGAGGAAAGAATCATTTTAATAAGCGGGTGATTATCGATCGTCGATTTAGTATCCAGGAAAAATGGGATTCGATACTCGCTGAAAACTCTGCTGATGATCGGCCCATAAGTATCCAACCCATTGCTCAGCACCGCAATGTCCCGCCAGCGACAGCCTTGATCCTGCACCAGTTTTACGATCCGGGTGGCAACATATTCGGCTTCACTGTAAATATTGGCGGCAGCAAATAAGTCAATATTGTTAATATCACCGGTGAATGTCCTATGGGGATAGGCATATAATTCCTGTTCAAGATGTTTTAAAGGACCAACCGGATAGCTTTGGGTACCTGTCAGTGCAATCCTTTCCTCGCGCAAGCCATGACGAAATGCCAAAGCATGGATTTGCTCATAACCATTCCGGCTGATTTTGAAAATATCTTTATCCCGGCCGGACTGCGGGTCAAGGGTCAGGCAAAAGGTAGTATCTCTGGCCTGCAGCATAATTTTTTCTATGATTCTTAGATTTTGGGGCGGGAAATGGGTGAATTTATCAAGCCATATCAGGTTATCTTTAAGGAGGGCAGAATCATCCAGTTTTTCAATGAATAAATTCAGCTGATCCTCCGTATCCAGATAGTGATTGGTCATATAATCAGTAAAGGCAGCGTAGATGAGGCTGATATCATGCAGCTTTAAACGCAGTATTTCATCCTCGATTTCGTTTTGCTTTGATTGCAAGATGCTCGAATCGAGATCATACTGCTTGAAATTGGCAAACAAGGTACTTAGCTCTTCAACAAAACCTTCCTGCCGGCTGACTTTTTTATAAATACTTAAATCGCGGGCAATATCGTTAATTACTTTTTTTATGACCATACTTCTGCCCTGCTCATTAATGAGCACTCTGGTCCTGCCTCCGGTTTCATTCAGCACCCGATAAGCCAAACGGTTAAAGCTTAAAACTTCAGCTCTTATTATTCCGGGCAGCTTTAGCTGACCGATCAGATTCCTTTCCGCCTGCAGCGTATATTGTTCGGGTACGAATAAATAAATCTTTTGCTCACTGTCATTACACAGTTCTCTGCCGATTTCTTCGATGGCTTTACGGTCTGTTCCGGTCCCGGCACGTCCAATAATATATCGTATCGTCATGGCTGCATGTCCTCCCCATCAGATCTGCTTCCCATGGAGAAACAGATGCTTGATGAATTCGCGCCGGCAGACGCAATATCCTGCCAAGAATTTTACGGAGAACTTTTGCAAATGAGATAAATGAGATTATATAGCG
>CAZRMB010000081.1:0-9160 GCA_964600925.1 uncultured Syntrophomonas sp. | reverse complement strand
TTCCAAAAGGAGGGCGCCATTGACAGTTTTACCTTTTTCCGCAGGTAACTTTGCCAAAATTTCGAGTATTAAGAGGTGCGGTGGGTTTTGCTTGCTTTTTACAAAAGCTGCCCGTTGGATTTCTTTTTTCGCGCTTTCTTCTTTGTCAGGATTTGAAAGAAAAAAGCGGTAGTGAGCATAAAAAAAGGCGGGTTCCCCCGCCCTTTTTCAGTATTTGCCGTTGTACCTGTCTTCATCCTCGAATGAAGCCAGCGAGTGCCTGTAATCATCCTCATCGCATTTGAGGTGTCCGGCCTTTTTGCCGTTGGGCCAATAGATGATATGTTCGCCCTTATTGATCTTCTTGCCACAAGTGTGACAGGTACTGGGAAATTTGGCGGTGATCTGTCTGGGATCGCCCTGGTAATGTGTACTCATTGTTTGTTGCCTTTGCCCTAAGGACTTGTTTTGGCTTCTGGCACGCCGTTGAATGATTGATTGGAAAATGAAAAAGGCCATGAGATTTTACCCCATGGCCATGATTGAGAACTCTGAATTGTTAAAAGGGAACGGCGGCAGTTTCTGCTTCAACCATTGATTCCGGGTGTTCTTGCTGCTCATCCGAAGATTCTGCAGTGTGAGAGCCCAAAATATATTCAGCAGCTTTCTCTGCCCTGGAAGCCGCCCAGACGATCAGTTTGTTGTTGTCTCGCAAATGACCTGACCAGTTCCGGATATAGGCTGAGGTGTTTTCAAGGTCGGAGAACCCGGCCACGTTTGCCAGGAAGGCGCTGCCAAGTTCGGCTACCAGTTCTTCCTTGGTGTAGTTTTCATCCCCGAATTTGTTACCCCGGCCTTCCGGGCGGTTAAGACGGCTTTCGTGCATTGTCGAGTGAATTCCTTCATGATACAAAACCCGATAAAAAGATTCTACCGTTGCAAACATTGCCATCGGAGGCACGTGAATCTCATCAATTGAGGGGTAATAGCAGGGAGCATTGTCTGATTGATCGAAGATGGTCCTGGGAGCGTCCCTGAAGCCCTGAATGATCTGTTCGGCTTCCATGACCGGGTGACCCGGAGCTGTTCCGTTCATCTTCTCGATCTTCTGCTTGCCGATCTCGTCGAAATGTGCCTGATCGGTGTTGAAAACATGATAGTAGCGCAGGAGATACTTTGTTTTCTCTTCCAGGGTAACCGGATCGGTGCTTTGGAGCCTCTTCCAGAACACGACCAGGGTGGACTTTTCGCCCTTTCGAACACTGCCGCCGTTGGATCTGATCTGCTGAAAAGTGCCGTACACCCTGCTCTGGAAGTGGTCGTTGGCCAGCATCAGCCGGTTTATGCCCCGGTAGATATGGCCATTTAGGCTCACCGGAGATACTGTGCGCCACATCTGTTGCCAACTGCCGCAATGTTCAAGGTTAGCGATAATCTTTTCGGTGATCGCGGCATAGATTTCTGATTTGATCATTGGATTTGCCCCTGCCCTGGGGTCTTTTCTTGGTATCTGGCCCACCTGGTTAAACTTGAAATTTTAGCCAGTGGCAATACCGAGAAAAATAAATAATGTCAGGGGTTTGGGTCAGATTGGCACAATCTGAATAAACCTGAAAGGCGCCGGTTCCTTCAGGAGGGCGCCCTTGACAGTTTTACAGTCCCGAGCACTCGGGACGGATTTTTCGCAGGTAATTTTGCGGGAATTTCGAGGTTAAGGGTAATCTTTGATTATTTTGACAACTTTGAGAAAGCAATGGAGAACAGCAATCTCTGCGGCTTCGCGCTTTGCGTCGTCAATTTCACACTATGTATTTAGTAGTTTTCCACCAGATATGTCCCAAAACTTATTGAAAAATGCACCAAGCCTTTCAAGTACATTGTCTCGTTTCTTTGTTCGGTCACCGGTCGGAGAAAATCTGGAGACAGGGGGAAGTACATTGATCAGTGCTGTACCTGTTGTCGGAATATAACCGTCACTAAACGCATTTGATATGAATTTATAGGTCTCATCCTTATCAAGACCTTCATCATTGATAATCTGATCCAGTTCTTCCAGTTTTTTTGCTTCTACAAAAGTGCGCCAATCATCGTCGACTTCAATTGTCGGGGTCAATGAATTGATAAATTGTTCGATAAGTTCTTTTTTATTGCGTAATTCAACACTTGAATCAATCGCCTTTTTGATACTGATCATAATTTCCTTATCCTTCAAATGCCCTTCATGATACTTCTTAATTAGCGCAAGAATGTAATCTATGTTGATTTCCACCTGCTTAATCAACTCCATCTCAAAAACAATGTCATCATTTACATTTTCACTATCGCCTTTGTTTTTGCCCCGGTAGTCATTGTAAAGGTTGATGTACATGCTGTGATAATCCTGTACATCACGCTCGGTCAGTATTTCATTACCGGCAAACTCATCGAATGCGGTCAGGATATTCTTGACTTTCAGGATTGTGCTATACAACCGTATAAAATCTTTTTGGTTTTTTTCGCCGATGATCTGGACACTCACCGGAAACCTCTCTGTTAAATCGGCAACGAGTTGGGCATAACCAGGAACATCCTTGTCACCCTTTTTATAACCGTTGTAATATTCGTCGTAGGTTTTAAGTAAGACCACCCCTCCGGCTTCTTTATCGCCAAATAGTGCGATACTCTCATTGGTGGCACTTTCGAGATTGCGGAAACAGACAATATTCCCAAAAGTTTTCACAGTATTCAGTATTCTGTTGGTCCGGGAAAAAGCTTGCAAAAGTCCATGCAACCGCAGGTTTTTATCCACCCACAGAGTATTTAGGGTAGTGGCATCAAAACCTGTCAGGAACATGTTTACGACAATAAGCAGATCTATTTCACGGTCTTTAACCCGCTGAGATACATCTTTGTAATAGTTCTGAAACTTGTCGCTTGAGGTATCGAAATTGGTTTTAAACATTTTGTTGTAATCCTGGATCGCTGATTCCAGAAAATCCCTGGAACTCTGATCCAAATAGCTGGTATCTTCCAGGTTTTCATCATCAATGATACCATTGCTCCCGTCATCGGCCTCGTTTATCCCAAAGCTGTATATAGTCGCGACCTTCAGTTTTTTATCACCGGGCAAATCAGCCATCTGAGCCTTAAACTCGGTATAATATTTTATGGCAATTGGGATAGAGGCCACGGCAAATATTGAATTAAAGCCGGCCAAACGACGATCTTTCAACTGATAGAAACTATTCCGCTTGGTTTTCTGATCAAAATGTTCTCTTATATACCGGACGTTATTGCTGATACGCCGCGGATCTGACAACGCATTCTCCCGGTCGATATCCCAAACCTTCTCATCTTTGACTTCATCCTTTTCCTTCATGGTACTGATATAATCGATCCTGAATGGGAGGACGTTTTTATCAGTGATGGCATCGACTATGGTATAAGTATGCAGCTTAGCGCCAAATGCCTGTTCAGTTGTCCGTAAACCAGTGGTGTTGTTATAACTGGCGTTGACCGAAAAGATGGGCGTACCCGTAAAGCCAAAAAGGTGGTATTTTCTGAATGATTTGGTAATAGCCTTGTGCATGTCGCCAAACTGCGACCGGTGGCACTCATCAAAAATAATGACCGAATGCTGGTTGAAAACCGGATGACCTTTTTGTTTCTTAATCAGTACCGACAGTTTTTGGATTGTGGTAATGATAATTTTTACATTCGGGTTTTCAAGTTGCTTTTTGAGAATCGCGGTATTCGAATTACTGTTTGCTGCACCCTTCTCGAACTTGTCGTACTCCTTCATGGTTTGATAATCCAGATCTTTCCGATCGACCACAAAGAGCACTTTTTCGATAACCGGCAATTTACTGGCCAGTTGAGCAGTCTTGAATGAGGTAAGAGTTTTCCCGCTACCGGTTGTATGCCAAATATATCCACCGCCCTGAATGGTTCCGAAAGTTTTATAGTTGGCAGAAACTTTTATCTTTCCCAAAATTCGTTCTGTAGCAACGATCTGGTAAGGGCGCATGGCCAATAAAAGTTTGTCGGAGGTGTAAACGCAATATTTTGTCAGCAGGTTGAGCAATGTATGTTTAGCAAAAAATGTGCGGCCGAAATCCATCAGATCAATGATCGGGCGGTTGTTGGCATCAGCCCACCAGGAAGTGAACTCAAAACTGTTGCTGGTGCGTTTCCCTTTTTTAACGGGGCCATTACCCAACTCCCTGATATGAGTAAAGCGGGTCGTATTACTGTAATATTTGGTGTAGGTCCCGTTTGAGATTACGAAAATCTGTACATACTCAAATAATCCACAGCCTGCCCAAAACGATTCCCGATTGTAGCGATTGATCTGATTGAATGCCTCTTTGATATCAACACCCCTTTTTTTCAATTCAATATGAACCAATGGAAATCCGTTTACCAATACAGTTACATCGTAACGGTTTGGGCGCTGCCCTTTGGCAACGGCATATTGATTAATGACCTGTAACCGGTTATTATGAATGTTGTCTTTGTCGAGCAGGTAAATATTTTTTACGGTTCCATTGTCCCGAGACAGAAGCTGGATATGATCCTCCTGAATGATTGCGGTTTTCTCCCCGATGCCGTTGTTCTGGTTGGCTAACTTGCTTTTGAAAAACTGCTCCCATTCTGCATCTGTAAATTCGTAATGATTCAGTGTTTCTAAATGGCTTCGCAAATTGGCAATCAATTCATTTTCTGACGTAATTGGCAAATAATCGTAAGCCTGGGTGCCGAGCAAATCGATAAACGCTTTTTCGAGGTCAATTTCACTTTGAAAGGCAGTGTCCTTACGGATTATGGGTTGATAATCCGTAACAACAGTACTTTCAGGATTTTCGGCTACTATGTTGTATTGGTTCATAAAAATTCCAGTTACTCTTCTTTATCCTCTTTTTTTCGTTTCCCGCTTTCAATGGACCGGATCGTTTTCGCATTGAGCGGGCTGACTACCTTTTTTCCTGTTTCGGCTTCTAATTTCAACCGGGCAACTTTGGCAATATTGCCACCGCGTTTGGCCACATCTTTGTGTTCAGGAAACGACTCAGGATTGGTTGCTTCCGAAATTTCCTTTGTTGACAACTCGGCAAGCATATTGAGAACCAATTCCTTATTTGTCATGTTGTCACGCAGGTTTTCTTTTTTTAACCCTTTGAACTTCTTGTATTCTTTGGTTGTTTTCCCCGACCAGATCTTGGAAATAATGTCGGTCAATGTTGCAAACTGAATCCCTTCCTGCAGGCCATGCCGCTTCCATTCATCGGTCAAGCCCTTGCGGATTTCGATACTTTTCAGGCGCTGATTGATCCAGTTGTCGGAGTATCCTAGCCGCTTGTAATCGGTCATGGCCTGTTCAATGGACAACTCGGGATCCTGGAATTGATCAAGCCGTTGTTTGGCAACTTCAGCCAGCCACAATTTAAACGGTTCTGCCTTTTTGGAAGGAATTGACTGAATTACCCGGAACAGTTGCCTGGTATTTGCAGCCAATGTTTTACGTCTCTTACCTGTTTCAGTGGTCATCTCTACCTGGGGACAATTTGTCCCCAGGTAATCACCGAGCAGCACATCGCGTTTTCTCAGCTTTTTTAAATAATCGGTAGGGTTGGCGCTATCCGTAAGCGCTTCAATAACATCCACAACCGAAAAATACCACTCTTCTTCCTCTTCGTTCCAGAGCGAACGGATTTTTCGTTCCTCAAAAAGTTTTATAGCATTATCTTTTTTCATTATGCAACGATTAATTAATTAAAGGCTTAAATGACAGCAATTTGCCCCGGTAATATTCATATTGTGTACGACGAGCCTGAATTTCAGCCGGCAATCCTTGAGAAATATCGTTTACCAACGTATCGAATTTATCTAAAATCCCAACAATCCGATCTTGTTCGGAAATAGGTGGAACAGGAATTTTTGCCTGGCCCAGACCTGCCGCATTAATCGAGGAGATTTTACCTGATGAAACAAATCTTTTTATTTGAGACCGAAAAAGGTCAGTCTGCAAAAAATGCGAAACATATTTTGGGTTGAGGTTATGAGAATATGCATAACATGCATCATGAATCACGACGTCTGACTCGCCAAGCCACGCAACTCCATTTCCCAAATCTTCTACTGTTTCACCGGCTGCCACAATGATGACATCTCCGGGGTGTGCCACTCGGAGTTTTGCAGCCAGTGAGGGATCCAAATACGATATGGTTTGCTTAGCGGAAATCTTGTAATGAGTATACATTTCTCCGTAATGAATGCATGGTGCACCGTTGGCGAGGATATCACTTTTGACAAATCTTTTCCCTCTTATAAATGTTCCCAGTTCTCGCAATTCCTTGTAATTTACTGATATTGTACTACTTACATAGGGGGGGGGTAAATGTTAGGAGCATGTTACGGTAATACTCATACTGTTTCTTTCGCGCTTCCAGCTCAGCTTCCAGCTCAGCTTCCAGCTGAGTAAACTTGTCGAGAATATCGACGATTTCTTGTTGGATGGGGACTGGGGGAACAGGAATCGAAATTTTCGCCAAATCTTTAGCAGAAACATCGATTACTTTGGTTCCTTTTGCATATTTCTTTTTTTGCTCAAAAAACATTTCTGTTTGAGTGAAGTATGCTAAAAACTTTGGATTCTCATTATGTTTAAATATTGTTGCATGACCGCCGGTAACGATTTCATCTTCACCAAGCCATGCAACTGTTTTGCAAACATCTTCAATATTTTCACTCGTCGATGCTATGATTAAGTCACCTGTTTGAACCTTCTTCAATGTTTTTGCCAAGGTTAAAGGAACAAATGATTTTGTACTATAGGCAAAGGTGCCGTAATATGTATAAATCTGACCATAATGGATGCAGCCCACACCTGTTTCAGTAAAATCTTTTTTTTGTAACCCGCTACCTCTTACAAACTTGCCAATTTCACCTAATTCTTTAAATTTTACACCATCGGGGCAATACTTTCGTATCAGCTCTTCAATTTTGCTCATAAACTGCCTCCTTCCAAATCTGTTACTATTTCATCAATTGCAATTCGAAGCCTATTTTGCCTTAATACAATCTCGGCAATCTGAGCATTGAGTTTTTCAATATCCACCTCTTCGGTTGTATTTTCCTGCTCCACATAGCTGCTGATAGCAATGTTGTAATCGTTTTCAGCAATATCGTTATTTGGAACCAGGCGAGCGAAGTATTCAATATCTTTCCGCTGGATAAAGGCATCGAGGATTCTTTTGCGGTTGGTTTCAGTCAGTTTGTTTTTGTTGCCCCCTCGCACAAACTCAGCCGAAGCATCAATAAAAAGGGTGGCATTGTCCTTCTTGCTCTTTTTGAGTACGACAACACACGTGGCAATAGTGGTTCCGAAAAACAGGTCGGGAGGCAACTGGATGACAGCATCCACATAGTTGTTATCGATAAGGTATTTACGGATTTTCTGTTCGGCCCCGCTGCGATACAGCACTCCGGGGAACTCTACAATGGCTGCCGTGCCGGAGGTGGATAACCAGGAAAGCATGTGCATCGTAAAGGCAAGATCAGCTTTACTTTTTGGAGCCAATACACCGGCGGGAGAAAATCGCGGGTCGTTGATCAATAAGGGATTGCTGTCGCCTTCCCATTTAATCGAGTAGGGCGGATTTGAAATGATACAATCAAATGGCTCATCATCCCAATGTTTTGGTTCGGTCAGCGTGTCGCCATGGGCAATGTCAAACTTTTCGTAATTGATATCATGCAGGAACATGTTGATCCGGCAAAGGTTGTAAGTGGTAATGTTGATCTCCTGGCCAAAAAATCCCAGCCGGACATTCTCCTTTCCCAACACTTTGGCAAATTTCAGTAACATGGATCCCGATCCACATGCCGGATCGTACACCTTGTTAACCTGCTTTTTACCAACGACAGTAATTTCTGCAAGCAGTTCGGAAACCTCCTGCGGGGTGAAAAATTCCCCTCCTGATTTCCCGGCATTGCTGGCGTACATGGTCATCAGGAACTCATACGCATCACCAAAAAGGTCGTTGGTGTTATCCTGGTAGTCACCCAGCTTCAGTCCTCCAATGGCCTCGATGATTTTGGTCAGCGCTTCATTTCGCCTGGTGACGGTTGCACCAAGTTTATTGCTGTTTACGTCAATGTCGTCGAATAATCCGCGCAGATCATCCTCACTGTCGGTGCCTTTGGCCGAATTCTCAATGTTTTTGAAAACAGCGCTCAGTGTTTCATTGAGATTAGCATCGGTTTTTGCTCTCTTGCACACATTTTCAAAAAGTTCTGACGGGAGAATAAAAAAGCCCTTCTCCGTTACTGTTGCCTCTCTCCCGAATTCAGCATCCTGATCAGAAATTTTGGCATAATCAAATTGTTTGTTCCCGGTCCGGTGTTCCTCCTTGTTGAGAAAAAATTTCAGATTTTCCGAAATGAACCTGTAAAACAACATGCCCAATACATACGATTTGAAATCCCAGCCATCCACACTTCCTCTGAGGTCATTGGCGATCTGCCATATGGTGCGGTGTAGTTCGTCGCGTTCCTGTTCTTTGGTCATTAAATTTGTTTCATTTCAAATTAATAAAGGATTAAATACGATCGTAAAACCCGGTAAAAGTAAAGAAAAAAAGCCCCGGTTTTCCGGGGCCTTTGATCTACAAACTGCCTTCATCGGCGAATGAATAAAACTGATCCTGCCCGATGATCAGGTGATCAAGCACTGCGATCTCAAGCAGTTTGCCGGCTTCCACCAGCTTTTTGGTGATTTTGATGTCAGCTTCGCTGGGAGTGATCAGTCCTGAGGGGTGGTTATGACCCAGGATGATCGAGCAGGCGTGAAGTTCCAGGGCGAACTTGAAAACCTTCTTCGGGTCCACGACTGTGCCCGAAATGCCACCCTCTGATATCCTTACTATGCGGATCACCTTGTTTGCCCTATTGAGCATCAGTACCCAGAACTCTTCATAGGGCAGGTCTCCGACAATGGACTGAAGGATACGAAAGGCATCCGTACTGGACTTGATCTTGTCGCGGTTGATGACTTCGCTTTCATTCCGGCGACGGGCCAGGGCAAACATGGCCACAATTTGAACAGCCCGCTTCGGGCCGATCCCTTTGATCTGCTGAAGTTCGGTAACGCCCAGGCGCCAGAATTCGCAGAGGTTGTTTCCGCACTGGGATAAGGTTTTCA
>CAZRMB010000080.1:3394-9179 GCA_964600925.1 uncultured Syntrophomonas sp. | reverse complement strand
ACATCATCAGCAACAGGACGACCCAAGCCAGGGGTGTCCACAGGTTATAATCGACTGTAGCATATCCAGTGGTGGTTAAGAGTGAGACCACCTGGAAGCAGGCGATTCTGAATTTTTCCTCCCAGACTGCCAATGACCCGCCTAAACCGTTGTTTAAATCCAGCGCGATCAAAAGCGACGCACCGAAAATAATGGCCAGATAGAACTTGAACTCGGCATTTTTCAGATAACCGTTCAGATTGCGTCTTTTAAAAGCCAGAAAATGAAGAGCAAAATTGCTTCCGGCCACGATCATGAAGAACGTGACCGCCCATTGCAGCCAGGGACTGCTGTAAAAGCCAATACTGGCGTTTTTAGTGGAGAATCCGCCCGTAGCCATGGTTGCAAAGGCATGGCATATTGCATCAAAGAAGTCCATGCCCAGCGCATAGAAGGTTAAAATACATAGCAGGCTGATAATCACATAGGTCTTCCAGAGACTGCGCGCCGTTTCACGTATCCGCGGGCTGATCTTGTCCGAGATCGGTCCGGGTACTTCAGCTTTGAACAACTGGTTGGCCCGCACCCCGATATTGGAGATCAGCGCCACGAAAAGCGCAATGATTCCGATCCCCCCCAACCATTGGGTGAGGCTTCGCCAGAACAGGATTGCCCGGGGACACGCTTCCACGTCAGTGAAAACCGAGGCCCCGGTAGTTGTAAAACCGGACATTGATTCGAACCAGGCGCCGGCAAATGAATCCAGGGCGCCGGTGGTAAGAAAAGGCAGCGCGCCAAAAATGGAGGCTACCAGCCAGCCCAGCGTTACCACGGCAAAGCTTTCCTTAAAATTTATAGAATCCTTGCTTTGAAAAAAAATCACCAGCACCAGCCCGGCAAAGATCGTCATGGCTGCAGCCAAAACAAAACCTTTTATTACCGCTCCCCCTCCATGCCCCGCCCAGAACAGGCAGGTCAACATGGCGACGCCTATTAATAAGATGATTTTCCCCAGTGCATTGATGATAACATGTCCCCGGATCATTTATTTGCGCCCCCCGTTAAGAAACAGTTTCTCGATTTTGTGAATACTCTTGGGCAGGGCAAATATCATCAACTGGTCGTGAGGGTTAATGATAAAATTTCCATCAGGAATAATGACCCGGTCTTCACGCATGACCGCGCCAATAACTGAACCGCTGGGCGTATCAAGATTTTTTAATTTTTTGCCGATGGCGACCGCCCCGGGCTGTACCAGCAATTCCAGCATCTCAGCCCGTTCCTCACCTACCAGGGTCACGGAAATGATATCCCCGGAGCGAATATATTTTAAAATCGCTCCGGCCGTGATCATCCGCGGGCTTACAACCGCATCAATACCGATTTGTTCAACCAGCGGCATGACGTCAGTACGCTTGATCTGACAGGCCGTTTTTTTAACACCCAGATTCTGCGCGATCAGGCAGCAGAGCAAATTTACCTTATCATCATCGGTAACGGCCACGAACATGTCTGAGTGTCCGATATTTTCTTCCTCCAGAATTTCGTAGTCGCCTCCGTCCCCATGGATGACCAGGGAATGTTTTAACTTCTGGGCGATCTGCCGGGCCCGGGATAAATCTTTTTCAATAATTTTAATGTCAATCAAAGGCCGGCTAGCCTCCAGCATTTGAGCCAGATAGCAACCGGTGCGGCCACCTCCCAATATGGATACATGCTCAATTTTACGGGAACGAAAACCCAGTGCTTTTTCAACATCCGGCATTTCAGCCGTCCGGGCAATGATATTGATGTGGTCTTCAACGCGGAAAATATCTTCCCCGCTCGGTACCAACATTTTGTGGTCACGAACGATCGCTACTATATTATAGGGGATCGAACTGTCCATTTCTTTTAGCTTTTTGCCCTTGATGGGCGAATCTTCATCTATTTCCAGTTCGATCAGTTGCACTTTGCCGTTGGCATAATATTCAACACTGAAGGCTTCAGGATTTTTTATTATTTTGTATATTTCTTTGGCTGTAACTCTTTCCGGATTGATAAACAGATCGATCCCCAGCGTCTCGTTGAGGGAAAATCCCTTGACTTCAAGGTATTCAGGGTTGCGAACCCGGGCCACGGTGGTTTTCACCCCATATTTTTTTGCCAGCAGACAGGCGATCATATTCAGTTCATCGAATTCCGTCACCGCAATCATCATATCCGCACTGCGTACACCGGCCGCCTCCAGCACGGAGGTAGAAGAACCGCTGCCGAAAATAACCTGCACATCCAGCGCGTCCTCCACAAGCTGCAGCCGTTCCTGTGATTGTTCGATGATCACTACATCGTTGCCCTCGTCTGACAGCAATTGGGCCATGCTGAATCCAACTTTGCCAGCCCCAATAATAATTACATTCATTATATAAATCACCTGCATTAATAATAATCGGCTGAATGACTCAGCGCCCCTGTTTTAACTTCTCATTTCATACTCATTGTATACATTAAGCAAGTTATTTTAAACAATTTGTGAACAAAGTTACATAGTATTTCCTAATATTTGCAAATGCCAGCGAATAATACGATAATAAAATATATACAGCTACACATTCTTATGTATCAGCTGTTTAATATTTTACAGGAGGAATGTTCGATGATAGTAATAGTTGCTACCTTCAAAGCCAAAGCAGGCATGGAAAAGGAACTGGAGGAAGGTCTGGTCAGTGTTGTACCCGATGTCCAGAACGAAGAGGGAACGCTGATGTATACTGTCCATAAATCCAAAGCTGATCCTGGACTGTTTATGTTTTATGAAATGTACAAGGACAAAGCTGCCCTTGAATATCACAGTTCAACGCCTCACTTTAAAGCATTGTTTGGAAAAATTGCTCCTTATCTGGAAGGCCAGCCTGATATAAAAATATTTAAAGATATCGCATCAATTGATCGTAAATAAAAAATGATCTCCGCCCGGTTTGGCTGGTTTTTACAATCAAACCTGTTAATTTTTATGCTATTATTGTTTGTAAAAGTACTATACAGAATTAAAAGAACCAGCTATCATTAATTGTAAAGACTCCGACTGTCTGACAATCGGAAAAGTTATTACTAAAAGGAGGATGTAGGAATGGAGTACGAAACCCTTATAGTTACTAAAGAGGATTGGTTAGCCACCATCATGTTCAATCGTCCCAAAGCCATGAATGCTTCCAACCAGCAGTCCATTGCAGATCTGACTGCAGCTCTTGCTGACATTGAAGCAGATGACAATATCCTGTCTGTCATTATGACAGGCGGAGATAAGGTTTTTGCAGCTGGCGGCGACATCAAGTATTTCTCCGAAGCTGGTCACCTGGAAATGGAAGCCTTCATCGCGAAATGCCATGCATGTCATGACAAAATGGTAGCTTCAGCCAAAACTTACATTGCAGCAATCGGCGGCCTGGCATTGGGCGGCGGCTGTGAAATGGCGCTGGCCTGCGACATCAGAATCGCAGCCGAAAATGCAATCTTCGGACTTCCCGAAATCAACATCGGCATCATCCCCGGCGCTGGCGGAACACAGCGTTTACCGCGTGTAGTTGGCGAAGGCTGGGCAAGACACCTCATCCTTACCGGCGACATGATCGACGCCAAAACCGCTTTCAAAATCGGCCTGGTAACCAAAGTTGTTCCTGCTGAAGAACTGATGGAAACTGCCAAGAAAGTTGCCAAAGGTATGGCCAGGAAGAGCCCCATGGGCGTACGCAGCGCCAAGAAATGTATTGCTATGAGCGCAGCAACCGATATGCCTTCCGCACTAGCCTACGAACAGAAGGCCTGGGCATTCCTCTTCTCAGGTTCTGACAGAGCCGAAGGAATGAAAGCATTCCTCGAAAAGAGAAAACCCAATTACATCAACAAATAGTAAAAACTCTGCAACGATCTTTATAAAATAATCAGCAAATTTTAAGGGCGACAGCCGCAGATCCGGTTGTCGCCCTTTATATATCTCAATTATTTTTCCCGCAGCGGAATATTATATTTGGCAGCCTTGCGTACAATGGTAGGCTGACTGACGCCCAGTTCCAGTGCCGCTTTGCGGGTTGAGCCCAGTGTCTCCAGCGAATTCTTGATCATCTGCCTTTCCAACTGCTCAATCGCCGTCTGCAGCTTAAATCCTTCAAACGCTTCAAAGTTGATTCCTTCATTTATGGTTGTTTCAATATCATTCAGATTAATATGCCGTATCACTTCACCGGGATAGGTTACGACCAATCTCTCGATCAGATTTTCCAGTTCTCTGATATTGCCCGGCCAGTCATAGTTCATCATGGCCTTTATCTCCCGCTCATCGATCCGTTTGTGGAGATTGTACTTGGCATTGAATTTATTTATGAAGTGATCGACTAAAAACGGTATCTCAACTTTTCTCTCCCGCAGCGGGGGCACTACCACCGGAATGACATTCAAACGGAAATACAAATCATTGCGGAATTCCTTGTGCTGCACCATTTCCAGCAGATTGCGGTTGGTTGCGGCGATAATGCGGACATCTACATTGATGGGCGTAGTGCCGCCCACTCTGGTGATTACTTTTTCCTGTATGGAACGCAGCAATTTGGCCTGGGTATTTAACGGCATTTCCCCAACCTCGTCCAGGAACAGCGTTCCACCTTCAGCTGCTTCAAACAATCCACGTTTGCCATGTTTGCTGGCCCCGGTAAAGGCTCCCGGCTCATATCCGAACAGCTCCGACTCAAACAGGCTCTCCGGGATCGCCGCACAATTAACGGTGACCATTGGTTTGCTGCTGTTTTTGCTGTTGGAATGGATCAACTGGGCAGCAAACTCTTTGCCTACTCCGGATTCACCTTTGATCAGCACGGTCGCATCGACCTGCCCCAGCCGTACACAAAGATCAGCCAGATCCCTGGATTCCTTGGAACGGATCACATACTGGTCCGCCATATTGTATTTATGCAGTTTTTCCTGATAATGCTGGCTTAGTGTCTGGGCTTGTTCGAGTTGCTGACGGAGAATGTTTAACTCGGTCATATCGCGGACATTTATTACGATCCTGAACAGCACTCCCCGCTCGTCGAAAATTGGATTCGCGGTGATCATGACAGTGTTGCCGGGTTTGGACTTCTGCGAAATGGTGACCGATTCGCGGCGCATCAGCACCATTTCGGTTATATCCTGGGCATAGACCCCTTGGTCAATAAGTTCCCGCATGGTTTTGCCGATCAAGTCCTGGCACTTCGCTTTCCATCCGGTAATACGGCCAAAAGCACGATTGGCCCGCAATGTTTTCCCCTCGCTGTCCGTCACATGGATACCGTCAAAAGAAGATTCGATCAAAGCGATCAGTTCCTCTTTGATCTCCTTGGTATAGCTCAGTTCCTCGGAGATGAGTTCCAGTTCAGAGATATCCTGAAAAACGCCCACTGTACCAACGATTTTGCCTTTGCCGAGCACCGGGGTAATATTGCAGATATATCCTTTTTTGCCGGTGACAAATTTTTGCCCGAAACTCTTTTCCCGGTTCATCAATGCTTCTGTCAATCTGTTTTGCGGAAGAACCTCGTTCACTTTGCGGCCCACTGCATCCTCGCGGTTGATGCGCAGTGCGACTTCGGCCGCTTTATTGATCAGGGTGATTTCCCCTTCGTCATTTACGGTCATAATTCCATTGTGGGTAGAGTCAATCACCGCATTAAGTCCCGCATGCATGTCAATCAAAGAACTGAAATAGGCCCGTATGGTATCCGACATGGTCACCATACCCAGGAAACGTTTATTCTTAACGACAGGAAGGTTGCCGACATTGATGGAAATCAAA
>CAZRMB010000080.1:0-3294 GCA_964600925.1 uncultured Syntrophomonas sp. | reverse complement strand
TCTTCTCCAACCTTGAACCAGTCTGCCTTCTGCGTTTGTAACACGGTCAGCGACTCCCTTCTTCTTGTATCCTGAGACCATCTCGGAATGTCCCCGGGGGAACAGCCGGCTGTTATCCAGCGAAATGCTGCTTACGAAACAATAATGTATCACCAGTTGGATAAGGCCTCTGAATCCTTTAATAAATGCATACAATCCCGGCATAACATATGTCTTTAAGAGATATCAGCCCTTCAATAAATTGATTGCGACATCTTTGATACAATCATGTATCAGGCATAACAAGTCTGTATACGGACGCACTTTCGTTTGATTTAAGCATTAATGAACCAAGCGCTGGCTGCAAGCTGTACGATGATTCATTATTGTATCAAATATATCACAAGTATTTGTTAAAGGGGAACTACTAAGTAAAATATTTTTCGAATATCTATTAAAAATGCCTGAATTCGGGGAATCATAAATATTGGCACGAATTTTGCGACTGAGTCTATATATGATGTCGTAGAAGTAATTCAGCAACCCATAAACATGCGCTGTCTCTTACATTTATGAACAAATTTTTCAACTTTGCAAAGGAGGAAAAAAATGATCACGAAAAACATTTGCGTAATAGGCGCTGGACTAATGGGCCAGCAGATCGTATTGCAGGCTGCCGTTTGTGGATTTGACGCCAGCTGTGTAGAAATCAATCCGGAGGCCTTGAAAAAGGCGCAAGCTTTTGCTGAAAAATGGTTGCAGGGACGTGTCGACAAAAATGTTATGACTGCCGAAGCTGCGCAGCAGATCAAAGATCGACTCATTTTTACTACCAATCTTGAAGAAGCTGCTATCAAAGCCGATCTGGTCATCGAAGCGGCCATTGAAGATCTGGGTGTAAAACGCAGTCTATTTGCTCAATTGGACAAATTCTGCCCTGAGCACACCATTCTTTGCACCAATAGTTCCTATATCGTTAGTTCTAAAATCGCTGATGCAACCCAACGTCCTGACAAAATTTTGAATCTGCACTTTTTCAACCCTGCTTTGGTCATGAAACTGGCCGAAGTTGTAAAAGGTCCTCATACCTCAGATGAAACCGTCGAGGAAGTGCTGGAAGTCAGCCGGGCGCTGAACAAAGTTCCTACCTTGGTGAAAAAAGAAATTTATGGATTTGTCTGCAACCGCATTTTCAGTGCCATTACCAAGGAAGCCTGCTATCTGCTCGATCAGGATATCGCTTCCATCGAAGATATCGACAATGCCATCAGAAATGGTCTCGGTCATCCCATGGGCCCCCTGCAGTTGTTGGATATGACCGGTATCGACCTGGAATACAAAGTATCCATGGATCGTTATCGTGAGACCGGTGATCCGTTTGACAAACCCAGCCCGTCAATTGTGGAAAGATATGCCCTGGGTCAATACGGACGCAAAGCCGGCAAAGGTTTTTACCAGTATTAAGAGCAAGTAAACCAACCTGGAGGTAAAAATCATGACGTACAAAAATTTTATGATTGAAATCGAGGATCATGTTGCGGTCGTACAGATCAACCGGCCGGAAGCCCTGAACGCATTGAGTCGGGAGATGGTCCTGGAACTGGAACAAGTATTTATTGCCCTGGAAACAGACGACGCCGTTCGAGTCGTCATTATAACCGGTGGCAAACATTTTGCTGCCGGTGCGGACATCAAAGACATGCTGGAATTCAGCCCCGAACAAGCCCGGGCCTTTTCTTTCCGGCACGTTTTCAATCGCATCGAAGCATTTCCCAAACCGGTCATCGGTGTTATTTCCGGCTTTGCTCTGGGAGGCGGTATGGAATTGGCGCTGGTGTGTGATCTGCGTATTGCCGACAGTACTGCCAAATTCGGTTTGCCGGAAATAAACTTAGGCATTTTCCCCGGCGCCGGAGGTACGATTCGTTTGCCAAGATTGATCGGCGCCACTCGTGCCAAACAAATGATTTTCAGCGGTCGTCCGATCAACGCTGAGCAAGCCCTGCAGTATGGTCTGATCAACGAAATCGCTGAAGATGCATTGGGAGAAGCCAAAAAGACCGCCCACATGCTGGCCGGCAAACCACCCGTGGCTTTGAAACACGCCAAACAGTGTGTCAACCAGGCATTCGATATGGACGGTCAAAAAGCCATTGAATTTGAATCGATTGCCTTCGCCAGCTGCTTTGCCACGGATGACCAGCGGGAAGGTATGAAAGCTTTTACTGAAAAACGCAAACCAATTTTCAAAGGAAATTAGAATCAGAAAGGAGTTAATCAAATGCATGAAGTAGTTATTGTAGCAGGTGCCCGGACAGCAGTCGGAGATTTCCAGGGATCCCTGGAAAGCATTAAAGGCCATGATCTAGGCGTGCTGGCTTTGAAGGGCACGATGGACAAGTTTGGTATTGATCCGAAAATAATCGAGGAGGTCATCGGCGGCCAGTGTAACCAATATGGCGGTCCTGGCAACTCAGCCCGCTGGGTTACCCTAAAATCCGGTGTGCCGGTCGAAGCTGTATCCACTACCGTTCATCAGCAATGTCCGTCTTCCATGCGGGCAGCAGACATCTTATCCCAGGAAATTATGCTGGGACGGGTTGGCGTAGCTGCGGCGGTTGGTTATGAAAGTATGTCCAACGCGCCCTATTTGCTTATGGATGCCAGGAAAGGCTACCGTCTGAATGATGGTGAAAGAGTGCAGGACAGTTTGATGCTGGGCGGCCTCATTTGTCCTTTCGAAGGATACCACATGGGCATTACGGCTGAAAATATTGCCGAGATGTATAACATCACTCGTGAACAGCAGGATGAATATGCGCTGCTCAGTCACCAGCGTGCTTGTAAAGCAATCGCAGACGGATTGTTCAAAGATGAAATCATCCCGGTCGAAATCAAAACCAGAAAAGGCCCCAAGGTTTTTGATACCGATGAACATCCCAATCCCAATACCAGCCTGGAATCCCTGGCCAAATTGAAACCGGCTTTCAAAAAAGACGGTGGTACTGTTACAGCCGGCAATGCGTCCGGATTAAATGACGGCGGCGCAGCCATTATCCTGATGTCGGCTGACAAGGCCAAAGAACTGGGCCTGAAGCCTCTGGCCAAAGTGATCTCTTCTGCTTCCGGTTCAGTAGAACCACGCATCATGGGCATGGGACCAGTCCCTGCCACCATGCGGGCTCTGAAATTTGCCGGCCTCACCTTGAACGATATTGATTATTGGGAATTGAATGAAGCTTTTGCCGCCCAGGCACTGGGTTGCATCAAAGAACTTAACATTCCCCTTGATCGGGTCAATGCAGTAGGGTCAGG
>CAZRMB010000079.1:0-9218 GCA_964600925.1 uncultured Syntrophomonas sp. | reverse complement strand
ATATAGAAGTATACAAACACCGCCAGGATGTTAATGCCATCATGCATACCCACCAGATTTATGCCAGCATATTTGCCCTGATCAATGAACCTATCCCGGCACTTTTTGATGAAGTCACTTTCAATGTCGGACACACTGTCGATGTCATACCTTATGGATTATCAGGCAGCCATCTGTTGGCGCAAAATATTGTGCCTCAGTTAAACAACCGCTGTAACTGTTATATAATTCAGAATCACGGAGCAATTAGTATGGGAATATCAATGGAAAATGCATTCCGTAATGTCGAATTGCTGGAAAAGACTGCCCGCACTTATTATTATGCATTGAACAGCGGGCGGCCTGTCAGTAAACTGCCGGAAATGGTAGTTAAAGGTTTATGTGAAAAGCTTTATGAGCGTCAGGATAATGAGATAGCCCGAAAAAAAGTTCTTGCTCAAAAATAAAGGTATAAAAAATAAGCGGGTTTAATCCCGCTTTTTTTATTAACCCACCATTATCCGGCCTTCAGCACATCTGATATCAATAGGCTTTTTGCCGTAAATCATAGAGTGAGAAGTGACAGCATACTTCCTGTTTAAAGTTCCCGAAAGTCCTGATTATTAAAAAATTAGCAATTTTTGCAGGGATTTTAAAATAGAATAAAGAATATTAATATTCTGATAGTTTATTAATGTCAAATCTTGGTGAACTGATCATACAGTTCAAATTCATTAGTAGTATATCACTTGGGTTTTATCTTTATAAGCGAATGCATAACTTTAAAGGGGAGGTCAAAAAATGCACAAAGGGCAAAGGATTACACTCTTTTTATTGACACTTTTTATGGTTTTTGTCTTGTCACCGGTAAATTATGCTGCGGCTTATACACCTGCTGACGCTGCTGCTGAGTTGGCGAATATTTACAAGTATGTTGATGATGATGATAATGATACAGCTGCGATTGGAGCTGCAAAAACATTAGCTGATGCTGATACTGATGGCAGCGGTTTATCAGGGTTGATCAACTGGATGATCACTGCTGAGGCTGAATCCAGATATGGCCCGGGGTTATCAGCAGAACTGCAGCAATGTTTTCGTGACCTGGCTTTGATAGTGTACAGCGAAGAGGATCAGACTGATGAAATCACTGCTTATACAAATGCTCATCGTGATACTTTCGAGTCGCTTTTTCCAGGTGCTTTTACCGTGGAAGACCTTTTTGAGTTTGTATTGGACATACGTGAAGAACTGCCGGCGGTTATCAGAGAAAATGCTGACTTTTTTGATGAACTGGAATCCGGAACTGATGCAGCTCTTTTAGTTGAAATACCAGGTATTACAACGGAAGCTGCTGATGCGGTTCTCGACCAGGCAAAGTATGATGATTTTAAGACCGAGCTGACTGAACTTGGCTGGCTGGCTGGCGGTACGGCAGAATTAGTGGTGAGTACTTTCATAGATGTGGCTAATAACTATGATGAATATGATGATGAAAATCATTCTGGCCTTAATTACACAGCCGAATTGGCACTGGCCAAGGCGGCAGTGCGTTCACAGGTGCACCTCTATCAATGTGACGATGAAGGTAACTTTGATCCTGGGACTGACGAAATAGAAGCTGATGAAAATGGGCAGCGGGCAGTAACGATCGATCCAGATCAAACTTTATATTTCCGTGCTTATATAGGTGATCCGGGTACTACCGGACGCAATGCTACTTCCTGGCTGGAATGGGCCACCAGCAACGAATCGCTGATAGAAATTGATGAATTTTATCCTGATGGTGAAGGAACAACTTTAAAAGTGACCAGCAGTGCAGGTGCAGATACCGCAGTTATAACTGCCTACCGTGCCGAAAGCGGAACAGGAAATCCGGACTATGACTGGCTGCTTAATTTTGATGTGACAGTTTTGCCGTCAGCGACGCTGCAGGATCTGACTATAAGTCAGGGAACATTGACCCCTGCATTCGACCCGGATATATATTCCTACACAGCCAGTGTAGCTAACTCAGTAACAGCAGTAACTATAAGTGTAACTGAAAATACAGGGATGGATGCAAGCGGGGATATTGGTACCTTTGGCCTGGCAGTCGGAGCCAATACTTTTGAAATTGATGTTGACGGTGGAGCCACCCATGCTGATGCAACCTATACTATCGTTATAACCCGTCAGTCCGGTGGCGGCGGCGGCGGCGGCGTTATCACACCGACCGTAACCGGTGTAGCAATTAAGTCTGCACCTGACATACTGACTTATACCGAAGGCGATGCGTTGGATCTTACCGGTTTGCAAGTAACTTTGACTTATTCGAATGGAACTACAAAAGACGTGGCGCTTAAAGACTTTGCTGATTATGATATCACAGTTTCACCCGAAGATGGAGCTATTCTGGATGCAGCCGATACCGAGATCATAATTACAGTTAATAAAAAAACGGCGAAACAAGCCATCACGGTAAAAGAGGCAGCAATAAATCCTCCGGAAGAGGAAGAACCAGTATTGACTGATATTGACGAACACTGGGCTGAAGCCGGTATTGAGTATTTGATTGACATCGGTGCGATAGCCGGCTATCCGGATGGAACTTTCAGGCCGGATGCTCCTATAACCCGTGCTGAATTTGCCAAAGTAATAGTCGAAGCCTTTGAACTTTCTGCGGAGTCCGGTAAAGTATTTGCAGACACAGCTGACCACTGGGCCAAAGATTATATAGCCCTGGCAGCTGCCCATGGAATCGTTTTAGGTTACAATGATCAGGAATTTGGCCCTGACGATTTGATTACCCGCGAACAAATGGCGATCATGATAGTAAAAGCTGCCGGACTGACTGCAACAGAAGGCGAGTTGAGCTATATTGATAAAGCTGAAATCTCCTCCTGGGCATATAATTGGGTAGTAAGTGCTGCGCAGAATGAACTGATGAGCGGCTATACGGATAACACTTTTAAACCGCTTAATAACGCTACCAGAGCAGAAGCAGCTACGGTAATTTATAATGTATTGATGAAATAGCTCAGTATAACAACCAAAAGACTCCTTTGAACAATTGGGTCTCGAAGGAGTCTTTTATTTCTACCTTTATTAATGAAGGGAAAAATTATTTGTGACCAAATTAAGAAGAGCAGCTCTTATTACACTGGCATTCTTCATGTTGAGCGGACTGATGGGGCCATTTACATCACCGGCTGCAGCTGACTTTTTGTCCGCCTATCAGGTACTCAAAAATGATTATGGCTATGTAATAGACCGTATCGTAGCCGGAGGGGCAACTGAAGCTGAAATCGAAGCTCTTCTGGTTGATCTGGAAGCCGAAGTAAACAGCGATGGAACTCTTACGGAAGGCAACTTCAATTCAGTTATGTATCAGGCCTTTGAAGAAGTTATCCAATGGCGTATCCATCGCAATGTATTTCGTGCTCTGATGGAAAGTTACGGGGACGAGATCGAGTATACCCTGGATAACGAAGAACTTCATCCGGAACTGGTTCCTATCCGTAATGCCGTAATGGAAGCTTTGCTGGGGGCAGGGTCTGCGGGCGGTGGCAGCGGAGGGGGGGTATCGGCCGTACCCAATAGTGATATTAACCAGGCCATATCTTCTGCTTTGAGCAGTTCGTATGCAGTTATCCATGTGGATGTGTCCAGGTACCCAGAACTGGTTTTGCCGGGCAGTCTGCTTAATGAAGTGAGCAGGAAGGGCAAGACGCTTGATTTGCAATGGACAGGTTTGAACATATCCTTACCGCCGGGGGCTTTGGTTATTGCCGGCAGTGACAAACTGACGATCAGTGCGAAAGCACTCAGTCAGGCCAGGCAGGAAGAAACTGCTCAAAAAGCCGGGGCAGCCTTAAAACTGGTGGGAGAGATATATGAAATTAAAGCTGCTACTATGGAAAATCCAATTGGTATACTATTTAACAAACCGGTTGCTATAACCATAACTTATAGTTACGAAGAAGCAACCGAGGTGCAGAAGTCGCTGGCTCTTTATTATTATAATGAAAGAACCCAGAGCTGGGAAAAACTTACCGGTGAGCATGCTTTAAGCGCCAGATATATTCGTATCAGCACCAACCAGCCGGGCGCATATGCATTGTATGCTGAATCTGCAGGAGATGATACCGGTCTGGAACTGATCAGCAGCTTTATAGATATCAAAGGACACTGGGCCGAGCAGGATATAAACAGCATGTACCAAAAAGGACTTATCAGCGGTGTGACTCCTTTCCGGTTTGAACCTGAACGCAGTATTACCCGGGCGGAATTTGCCGCCATTATGCTCCGGGCTTTAGGGGAACAGCCGGGTTCATACATGACCGGCAGATTCTATGATGTTCCGGCTGCGGCCTGGTATTTCAATGCAGTTAATAAAGCGGCGGAAGTAGGTATTATTTCTGGTTATTCCAGTACCAGCTTCGGGCCTCAGGATTCAATTACCCGCGAGCAGATAGCCGCAATCATCAGCCGCGCCATGCAGCTGAAAGGAAAAGGTACAACAACTGCTGAAAATACTGCAGAAGCCAAGCTGGCAGTATTTTCCGACCAGCGATATATCTCCGTCTGGGCAAGAAACGGGGTAGCTTTTGCAGTGGAAAATAAAATAGTTATGGGGCGTACCGCCACACAGTTTGCCCCATTGGCAACGTCGACCCGCGCTGAAGCCGCTGCAATGATCTTAAGAATGTACAAACAGTTGTAAAACTACTGTGTAACTGGAACTATCCGACGGCTTGATTTGGTAATAAGCATTATTAAAATGAACTAAACACATGATTATGGAAGCTCGCCTATCAAGCGGGCTTCTGCGTTTCAGGTTGTTTGGACTCGTTGATTCAGGCCGGCATAACCAGTATAATACATGGGCATGAATCGTTAATCTATTTAGGAACCTTTTTATTATTATTAATGATAAAATTAAATATATTGAAGATTGAGAAGGTATTGGTATGAAAATGAAAACAGCAGAAAAAATATTTATAACTGCCGGACTGGTTATTATACTCTGCATTAGCGGAGGAGTGTATTTAGACAATAAAGTTGATAAAGTACTGGAAAAGTCAAGCAGTCTGGGAGCATTTCTGACTGAATTAAATTCAGCTGAAAAGTCATCGACGATGCCAAATGCTGATAATAGTACTAATACTGATCAGGAAGACCAATCAGGAGGTAAAAACTCATTATCAACTGAAAGTCCGCCTTCATCTGCTTCTGATTTAGTCTTTGATGATAGTATTGAAGCAATCATTCAAACCAAACTTGATAAACCAATTGAACGCAAAGATAAAATAAAAGTTGCATTGATTCTGATAAGACGACTCAGTGTAGATGAAATAACATATTTCTATGATCTTATTACCCTGGGTAATTATACCAGCGAAGACATTCGCCGGGCACGTGCTATTCTTTCTGACAACCTCAATGAAGAGGAAATGGAAACCCTGCGCAGCTTGGCCAAAAAATATGACTTTACTCCTTAAGCTTGCCTGCACAAGAACTTAATGTATGCTGAATCTGCCTAGAATATAAATGCTGGAAATATTACCTTATTCATTTTCGGGAGGAGAATCAATGATCGATATCCATGTACATATATTGCCCGGCTTTGATGATGGGGCTGCTGATATTGATACTGCAAGGGAAATGGCAGCAATGGCCGTTGCCAATGGCATACATACTGTTATTGCCACACCTCATGTGATAAGCGGAGTGTCTGAACATAATAGCTGGGAAATAGCAACTGCAGTTGAGGAACTAAATCTGCTCCTTACGCAAAAAGATATTGCTTTAAAAGTATGCCCCGGGGCCGAATACTATCTGGAACCTGATTTGCCGGCAAGACAAGCCGCAGGGGAATTGCTGACCTTAAATAACAGTAAATACCTGCTGATAGAATTGCCGGCTGCCCAGGTGCCGGTTTATACAGAACAGGTTTTATATGAGCTTCAATTGCAGGGGATTACTCCGGTCATTGCTCACCCGGAGAGAAATAATGGTTTTATAACCAAACCAAAGCTTTTAGGGGAACTAATCAAAAAGGGCAATCTAAGTCAAATTACTACCGGCAGCGTGACGGGACTTTTCGGGCAGACCGTTAAAAAAACTGCGCTGTTTTTCCTCCGCCAGGGCTGGGGACACGTGATAGCATCGGATGCACATTCAAATATAAGAAGAATTCCTGAGTTATTGACTGCTGCCGGCGAACTTAAAAAAATAGGCGGCGATCAATTCAGCCAGAGTTTACTTATTGATAATCCCTTAAGCATAATGGAAGGGAACCCGCTTCAGCCACTTCACCCAATATCAGCCAGGAAATCATTTTTTCACCATCGGGATCATGTTATTAGTGATTAGCAATGTCGATTAATTGCAGAAAGTATTAATCCTTTCCAAAATAATCATCTGATTTTCCTCCCTCAGGATGATAGTTTTTTTCCATATACTCCAGATAAAATGTAACTACAAGAAGATTCTCTAACTGGATAATTAAGTTTCCGGAGCGATGACCCATGGATACGAATTTGGGCGTCTTAATCCACGGAGAGCGAGTGACGCAACCGGCCGCGCTTTGTTACAGCGGCCTTTTGTGTCTTTATTATGTTATTCAAACAAGCTTAGATGATTAACATTAATATATATCTGTTATTTGAAGGGGGGGATATCGACCACTTGATGCCAAATAAAAGAGGGAAAGGAGTGAAAGAATGAAAAGAAGAGGCAGAAAGTATTTAGCAATAATAACGGTCTTAATGTTTCTGGTAAGTTTTTTTCCGGGCTATAGCTTAGCTGAAGAATCAGGTGATTTATTACCACCTGAAAGTGAATTACAACAATCAGAGCAGATCGTTCCCGATGAACCATCGGCAGTGGAACAACAAACCTATGAAATCCAATATCTGCTGAATGACTCTGACGGGCCGGTTCCAGGACTGGAGTCAATACGCGGCCTTGCTGATGTTGGTACTACTGTCACCGTATCGCATCCAGAAACAGAGGGTTACCAGGTTATAGACGATCAAGCAGCAGAACTGGTTATAAGCGAAGATGCGGAGCAGAATCAGGTAATTATCTATTATCAGGCATCTGAAGCACTGCCAACAGCCTTGGATGATCAAGTAAGCTTAACGGTAAAATATGTCATGGTTTTGGATGATGGAAGCGAAGAACTCATAGATACAGAAATTATAGAAAACATGGATAGAGGAACAGTTTTTCCCGGAAGCGATTTTGTCAAGTACTATGATTCTTTGGAATTTATAGGCAGCGATCCTGAAGAAATTACCCTGGACAAAGAAGAAAACGATATTGCCTTGTTCTATCAGGAAAAAGAGCAAAGCATTATCGAAGATAATCCTGATGGATTGAGCGAATTTTCCACCGGTATAACCAAAGCAACAGACTTCTATTATCCCCCATCATTAAGGAAGGTGAAGTCAATGATGCTGAACGGTACCGGCGGCTTGACCTGGCCCAATCCGGGAGCGATTAATCTGACTAAAACCGCCCAGCCGGTTCCGGGCTCAGAAACCCAGTGGCAGCTAACCTTAACCATTGAGGGTAAGAATATTCAAACTATCAGTGATGTGGTACTGGTAATCGATAAATCCACCAGCATGAATACTGGCAGCAAGATGGCCAACACCAAATTGGCAGCCAAGGAATTTGTTGATCAACTCTTGCTGCCAGATGGAGCCACCCGTATCGCCGCGGTTTCCTTTGATGGCGATCCACATATGGTTGCTGATTTTACCGACTATACCGGCAAAGCAGCATTGAAAACGGCTATAGACAGTATTTCCGCCGGTGGAGGAACCAACATACAAGCCAGCATCCGCCAGGCCCAGATCTTATTAGCAGCTTCATCGGCTACTAATAAAATCATGGTTTTGCTTGGTGATGGTGAACCAACTTACAGCTTCAGGGTTAGCGATGCCAGCGGGATTACGTTGACTGGACATACGGGTTGGTGGGGCCAGACTCCAGTAATCACCTATGACAATCCCCAGATAACCGCTATAAATTATAGTGAGAGAGTAGGGAGCGGAAATTCCTACACCCTTAGTGATACTTATCACTATCAAATACCCTGCCCAACACATGGAAGTCATGCAACGACATTCCCGGCAAATAATGGTATTCCAACCATTTACGAAGCCGGCCTGGCTAAAGATGCAGGCACCAAGATTTATGCTGTTGCCCTGCAGGCAGGTACTAATGGGCAAGAGGTTTTACAGGCATGCCAGGACAGCGGTTACTATCCACTTAACAGCTCTGATTTGAGCGGCCTAAGTGGGGCTTTCGGAGAGATTGCCGGACAAATTGCGTATGCGGCCAGCAATGGCGTTGTAATAGACCCCATGGGAACAATGTTCGACCTGGTCAGCAATGAATCCGAAATAACTGTTTCCCAGGGATCTGTTACTATTGACCCGGCCAATACCATCAACTGGAATACAGGTAACATTGCAGAAGGCACTCCGGCAACCATGACTTATATCGTCCAGATAAAAGACGGTGCCGATGCCAATATTAACTATCCGACCAATCAGACCACCACCTTCAGCTATACCGATGTTTATGGGGAGCCCGCAACAAGTGATTTTGAGATACCGCAAGTATCTATCGGCGGCGGCAGCATCCTCATGAAGGGCTATCGGGTAAATGAAGCCGGTCAACCTATTAATTCATCGGGTGTAGTGGTTGACAGACCAGACCAGGCCCAAAGGCTGTATGACAACACCTACTCCACAACACCATTGTCATACAACCAGACCTATCAGGTTACACAATCTGGAGTAACTGGCTATCAATATGTCAAATATGTCTGGAATGAAGCAACCGGGATTGCGGAAACGGTTGATGTCTACCTGCAATCATCAGCACCTACCCAGATTGTATGGTTTGGCTATAAGGAGTTAACCGAACTACCATACGCAGTCAAATATTATGTCAATAATGTAGAGCAGTCTGCCTGGGAAGAAAATGGTACTGTACCGTCAAACAGTCCAATAGTGAGTACAGTTCCTGATAAAACTCCGGTAGGGTATTCACTGGACACAACAGCCTCTACATCTTTGCCATTTACGGTGACTATAAGTGAGCATGTAATTAGCGTGTACTACACGCCAAACGCCTACACGGTGACCTGGAAGAACTACGACGGTTCGATACTTGAAACGGATCTGAACGTAGCGTACGGAACAGACCCGAGCTACGATGGAGCAGAGCCGAGCAAG
>CAZRMB010000078.1:0-9276 GCA_964600925.1 uncultured Syntrophomonas sp. | reverse complement strand
ACTGACGCAATCAAAGATTGCTTGTGGGTCCCGGGAACCTTGTGTTTCACAATAAAAAAGCGGAGATTTTTCATCTCCGCTTGGGTTCTTCAGTATTGCTTTAATTCAAAACGTATACTTTTACTGTTCGTCGTCCCCAATTCACACATTGGGAATAACTCTCCATAAACAGATCCACCGTATTGCCTCTGATTGCACCACCGGTATCAGCTGCACGTGCATACCCGTAGCCTTCTATATATAACCGGCTTCCCATGGGTATTATACTGGGATCGACTGCGACCATTCCTACACTTGGGGCTAAACCAGTGGCTGTTCTGAAGCCCGTATAAGTATAAGCCGAGGCTTGCATGTATTTGGCCTCACGAAAATCCAATCGTTCGCTGCCACGAGAGACGGAAGTTATGCTACCCATGGCAACAACCCGGTTTTGAGGTTCCTGTAAGGTCTCGGTGGAAATAACCTCTCTTTTTCCTTCTTCTCCATTATAAAAAGTAATCTTGATGGTATTGCGCGCTATCCCGTTCTTTCCAGCCCGAACGGTTTTAGTCAATCCTTTCTCCAGCGTAGGTTCATCAACCCGTTGATCCCCATAAGGAATCGGTTGATCTTCGCTTATAATTTGTTCTGCCACTCTGATAACTTCAATTTCCTGATTGGCACTAACCAGTTTACCAACCTTGGTTTTGATAATATCCTTGTCTCCTAATTGAAATCCAGCCAGACTGACTGCTTTTTCGGCGGATACTGGAGTAGTATAAATACTCTTTTCGGTACCATCCGCCACAACCTTCACTTTAAACGCTCTGGTGACCACTATTTTGGTGTGTTTTTTCACTTTGCTGTCCAGTGATGGTTGAACTAGATCCATTTTACCCAGCTCTATATTGTTCTTTTGCAGAATGTCATTTACTGTTCCTGAAAACAATACGCTTGTGTGAATGAGCTTTCCATCTGCTGCAATGGTGACTGGTTTCTGCAGTGCAAAAAACATACTCGTCAATAAAATCCCCAGTGTCAGCAAGCTGGCAATTAGGATCGTGCCTTTTCTTGACCAGGCTAAATCCATATTTTACCTCCCTTAATTGTTTATTCTCCCACAGGAGAAAGCAATACTGGTTAACCAAAAATAACAAAAAAACAGGCAAAAGTCAAATTCCTTCCCTTATTAATGACTTTGTTGCCAGTTAATGTTATTAAAGATTAAACCCACTCCCTAATATATATTTAGCATCTTTGCTATATTTTATTCCTGAAGCGGTAAAAAGTTTGCAGAATTATAAATTTTACCATTTTAATTTTCTGTCATTTTATAGTGAATTTCCCCCATTTCCAAGCATCAGCTATAAATCTGATCATAAAAAAAGCTGCTCAACCAATATTATAGATACTGATCGAACAGCGCTGGAATTTGTTTACAGTTAATCTTTGATCCGATACACTTTTCTGGCATTCAAATTGGTCAAATAGGCTATTTCATCAATACTTTTGTTCCGAAGTTCGGCCAGTTTTGCCGCTACGTATTTTACATTGGCCGGTTCGTTTAATTTGCCTCTGAACGGCTCCGGAGACAGATACGGACAATCGGTTTCAACGAGGATTTTGTCTATTGGTATTTTGGCGGCTGTTTCATGGGCTTTGCTGGCATTCTTGAAAGTCAAAGGTCCGGCAAATGAAATATAGAATCCCAGTTTAATAAGTTCATTGGCCATTGGCAATGCCCCGGAATAGCAATGCATGATGCCCAAATTTTTGCCGGCTTTTTCAGCTTTAATTATCTCCATGACTTCCTGATGAGCATCCCGGTCATGGATCACGATCGGTTTACCGATTTCCTGTGCCATTTTGATCTGCTCGCGAAAGGCCTGCCGCTGAATCTCGCGCGGCGACAGATCACGGTAAAAATCAAGCCCGATTTCGCCAATGGCAACCACTCTCTGATCCCGAGCCATGGCAAATATCTTTTCCTTTACATCAGGAGTTAGACTTTGGGCATCGTGGGGATGTATGCCTACCACGGCATGAACCTGTCGATATTTACGGGCCAATTGCAACGCTTCCTGGGATGAGGCCAGATCATAACCAACGCAGATTATTTTCTCCAATCCCGCATTCTGGGCACGATTCAGAACCTGTTCCAGATCTTTTTTCAAATCTTTATCCTGTAAATGAGCATGCGTATCTATTAACATTGTTTTCTCCCTGCTGATCCAACAACAGCTGCCGTCATCTTACCGACGGCAGCATGAGTTTATCATTGTTATTTGACGCGATTGCCGGAAGGCAGCTCGGATTGCAGCGTCAACACTTCCAGGTTCTGATGACCTTCATCGGAAGCAGCCAGGATCATGCCTTCGGACATAACGCCCCTTAATTTGCTGGGTTTAAGATTGGCTACCACTACTACCTTCTTGCCGATCAGGGCTTCCGGTGAATAATGCTGGGCTATTCCTGACACGACGGTACGTTCTTCTTCTCCGACTTTGAGTTTGAGGATGAGCAGTTTGTCTGCTTTCTCCATCTTTTCACAGCCAATGACTTCCGCTACACGCAAGTCCATTTTGGCAAATTCCTCAATCGTTATATAGGTTTTCTCTTCTTTTACTTCCGCAACAGGAACAGTTTTTTCTTCTTTAACTGGCTCGACAGGGGCTTTGTTTTCTTCCACTTCATTTTCCTCCAATGTTTTGATATCGATCCGCGGGAACAAAGATTCACCTTTGTTTACTTTTGCCCCAACCGGGGTCATTCCCCAAACCCCGCCATCTTCCCATAGCAAGGTTTTATTCAGATCGAAAATATTGAGCTGCTGATTGGCCCTTTCAATCAGGGCAGGCATCGCTGGTGCCGTAAGCACCAAGGCGATGCGGATGGTTTCAACCAGATTGTACATAACCGTAGCCAGACGTTTTTTGCCCGCTTCTTCTTTGGCCAGTTTCCATGGTTCGGTTTCGTCAATATATTTATTAGCCCGGGAAACCAGACGCGAGACTGCAATCAGATAACCTGAGAAATCAAGTTTTTCCAGTTTTTCTGTCGCTTCCCTAAACACAGTGCTGGCCATCTGCTGCAGTTCTTCATCGAAAGCAGCGATCTCATCGGCAGCCGGGATAACACCGTCAAAATATTTTATGATCATGGCTATGGTACGGCTGATTAAATTGCCCAGATCATTGGCTAGATCTGAATTTATTCGCGTGACAAGGATCTCTTCGGAATAAAGTCCGTCCTGACCATAAGACAATTCCTTGAGCAGATAATAGCGGACCGCATCTATTCCGTATTTGCTTACCAAAATGGCCGGATCAACTACATTGCCTTTGGATTTCGACATTTTGCCGCCTTCCAGCATGATCCAGCCATGGGCCATAACTTTCTTGGGCAGGGGCAGATCCAGCGCCATCAGCATGATAGGCCAGATAATGGCATGGAATCTAATAATATCCTTGGCCATAAGATGAACATCTGCCGGCCAGTATTTGTTGAACTGAGCCTCGTCCTCCAGATAACCGATTCCCGTCAAATAATTGATCAAGGCATCAAACCAGACATACACCACATGCTTGCGGTTGAAAGGCACCGGTATCCCCCAACTGAAACTGGTTCTTGATACACAAAGGTCTTCCAACCCACCTTTGATAAAACTGACGACTTCATTGCGCCGTGAGTCCGGCTGGATGAAATCCGGATGAGCGTCTATATATTCCAGCAACCGGGGTGCATATTTGCCCATATTGAAAAAGTAACTTTCTTCTCTAAGCAGCTCGACTTCCCTTCCGCAATCCGGGCATTTTCCGTCCACCAACTGACGTTCGGTAAAATATGTTTCACAGGGACTGCAATACCAGCCTTGATATTCGGACATAAAGATGTCGCCTTGATCAAAGACCTTCTGGAAGATTTTTTGCACCACTTTTTCGTGACGTTCTTCCGTTGTACGAATAAAATCCGTATTGGATATCATCAACAAGTCCCACAACTTGCGTATATTGGCAACGATTTCATCTACATGTTCAATCGGCTCTTTACCCTTCTCACGGGCAGCCCGTTCGATTTTCTGTCCATGTTCATCCGTTCCGGTAAGATAAAATACATCCATTCCCTGCATTCTTTTATAACGTGCCATACAATCGGCAGCTACCGTGGTATAGGCATGTCCTATATGAAGATTGTCGCTAGGGTAATAGATTGGGGTCGTGATATAAAAAGTATTTTTTTCTGACACTCCTGTCCCTCCAATAATTGACCTGCTCCTAATGTTGTAAAATCGCAACGGAGCAAAGGCTTAAAGTTTATTCGTATATTTTACCACAAAATAACGTTGCTATTCTTAGTTTGATGATCTAAAAGAGTATTTTGTCGGATTTCAACAATCAACTCAAAAAGTAATTTTCTATTTTCTTGCATTTTTGTTTTGCAACGTGTTATTATAAGCCCATAAATACGCACAAATAGTAATTAAATGTTTCAATAGTTAATTTTTTGATTATTTTTGTAGTTGAAACCTTGACTTTTTCTGCCAGTGTTGGTATACTCTAGTTCAGAATTAGGTCGAAAGATGTACTATTAAATACAACAATGATTGGAGGTCAGTAGATATGATGAAATCAACTGGTGTAGTCAGAAAAGTAGACGAATTAGGTCGTATCGTTATTCCTATCGAATTAAGACGTACCATGGGAATTGAAGAAAAGGACGCCCTGGAAATTTACGTTGATAGCGATAAAATCATCCTCAAAAAATATGAACCAGCCTGTATTTTCTGCGGCAATGCTGAAGACGTTGTAAATTACAAAGGCAAAAATCTCTGCAAAGCCTGTTTGACAGAATTAGTTAAGCAGATTGGTTAATTCCCTCACATCATTCCGGAAAATCTAAAAAGTACTTATATAATTCAGATTTTTTTATTCCATATTCATGAGCCTTCTTTTTGAAGGCTTCTTTTTTGTCCAAGCCTTGCTTGATCAACTGTCTGGTTTCCTCTGCAATTTGCTCAATTGATACCGATGAAAGGTCCTTCTGCCTGCCGGGCAGGAGCATACAGATTTCACCCCGGGGAGCATTAAGTCGATAGTGCTCAATGATTTCAGCTATCGTGCCCCGCTGCATCTCCTCAAATTTTTTGGTCAATTCCCTGCCAATGACAAGGGGCTGGTCATTGCCGAAAAATTCCTGCATATCTGCCAGACTGGCCAGCAAACGGTGCGGAGCTTCATAAAAAATTGTGGTACGACTCTCCGTTTGCAATTCTTTTAATAAATTGCGGCGCTGGTTGTGTTGGCGGGGAAGAAATCCGTAAAATATAAAACTGCTGCTGTCCAGTCCGGAGATTGCCAGCGCGGCGGTGAATGCTGAAGGTCCTGGAATTACTTCTATTTTTATGCCGGCTGTTATGGCCTTTTTGACCAATTCGGGGCCGGGATCTGATATTCCAGGCATGCCGGCGTCAGTCACCAGGGCGATCATTTTGCCGCCCAGGAGTTCCTCCAGCAGATGATCCTCCCGTACATTTCCGCTGTACTGATGATAACTGATCAGCGGTTTTTTAATTTTATAGCGGTTAAGGAGTTTTATCGTATTGCGTGTATCTTCACAGGCAATCAGATCTACGCTGCGCAGGGTTTTTAACAAGCGTATGCTGACATCCTCCAAATTTCCTATGGGGGTGCCGCATACATATAAAATACCTGGTCCCATATTTTTTCTCCTAATAAACTATATTCGCCCGCATCAGGCCTTGAGGCTGCTATCTGTCGTAAATATTTCGCAATTCCTGTCCATAAATCCCGGTCTTTTCGTAAATGATCAATGGTGCCATTACGGTCAGCGGACCGGGAGAACTCTTGACTCCTTCGATCAATACCAATCGTGCTGCGCGATTGTTGAAGGAATGTATAAAACGCAGTCTCCTGACCGGCACTTTGTAGGCACGAAACAATTCCATTGCTTCATCCAAGCGCTCCGCCCGGTGAATGATATCCAATTTACCGCCCGAAGTCAACAGATACGCACCTTTTTCCACCAGTTCCGGCAAACTAAGTTTGATCTCATGTCGGGCAACCGCCTCTTCTGAATTTTGGCTGATTTTGCCCTCCCCTTTTCTCCAAAAAGGAGGGTTGCTTAAGACCAGTTCAGCCGCCCCTCCCGGTAATATCTTTTCTGTTTCTCTTATATCTGCTTCGATGATTTCGATTCGTTCCTGCAGTCCGTTCAGGACTATGCTGCGGCGGGACCGTTCCACCATTGCCGGCTGCACTTCAAGGGCTGTTATCCGAACCCGGGAAGCCCTCCAGGCCATCAGCAATGATACTACTCCACTGCCTGAGCCCAGTTCAACCATTCGTTTGATGCTGTTATCCGCAGGGAAATGGGCCAAAAGAACTGCATCCAGCGAGAAGCGGTAACCTTCTTTGGGTTGAATGACCTTCATATCGCCGAGTATGAGATCGTCCAGGCTTTCATCATCACGAATTTCATTATTTAACAAAGGGTTACTCCTTGTTTATAAAAGCAAGGCAAAAAAGGCACTCTTCCTGCCGACTGTCTCCAAAATTGGACGGACACACGTGATATCCGTCATTATAGAGCATGCCCAGACGATCGTAACCTTCGCCCTGTAGTTTGATTATCTCCAAATCCGGTCTGATTATATTTAAAGCTGCTGTTTCTGCTTCCGCTTGCATTCCTTTTTCCAAACGGGTCACTCTCTCTTTGAGATCACCCAGTTCAAGCACCATTTCCCGGATTATCGTCTTCAGTTCTTGCACATTTTTGGCAGTTTCGTCCATTCTTATCCCCCTCAGACCGCTTGCCCTCGTAGAGTTCAGATTCATATTTCAGACAACACATCAGGCGCCCGCAGATACCCGAAATTTTAGTCGGATTCAAAGAAAGATTCTGTTCCTTGGCCATGCGAATGGAGACCGGCTCAAAATCACCCAGGAAATTATTGCAGCAAAGAACTCTGCCACAGGTGCCAATCCCCCCCAGCATCTTTGCTTCATCTCTGACCCCAATCTGTCTTAATTCGATGCGGGTCTTGAAAATCGAGGCCAGATCCTTGACCAGTTCCCGGAAATCGACCCGACTTTCCGCTGTGAAATAAAATATGATTTTCCCCATATCGAAAGTATATTCCACATCTATGAGGCGCATCGGCAGATTATGCAAATGCACTTTCTCCTTGCACAGCTCCAGCGCTTCTTTTTCCTTTTGTTTGTTGGTCGTATATACTTTTTTATCTTCTTCGTTGGCAATACGAATGACCTTTTTAAGCGGCAACACCAATTGGTCATCCTCAACCTCTCTTTTGCCCAGAGCAACCTCTCCGTATTCGATGCCTCTTACCGTTTCTACGATTACAGCATCACCTTTTGTCAGTTCGAAATCTCCGCTATCAAAATAATATATCTTGCCGGCTGGTTTAAATCTTACCCCGACGACCAAAGCCATTGGAATCCCTCCAAATATAATTTTACCTGACACTATTGTATCTGATTACTATCTTAACGCAGCCTGTAATGCATAGGAAATGTTAATATTCAGCAACACTGGATTGACGGATCGATTATACATTTTTTTCATGCTGCTGATGCTGCCCAGAGCCGGCCCAACCTTGTCCAGGTGCAAACGTTTGAATTTCTGACACAGCGTTAAATTTTGTGCCATCAGCAATTGTTCAGGATTTGCAGTCTGCTGATAAACGCAAATGTCACGCAAGATCGTCTCCAGTAAAGATACCATAATCAGCGGATGTTTTTCTATTTTTTCAGCTGCCAGAAACACATCGCTCGGCTGCCCGGCAGCCAGTGATTCCATCAGATTCTTGGCCAGTTCCCAGAATTCATTCCATTCTTCCTCGGCAAACAACAAAGCGGTTGCAATGCTGCCCTGCGCCAATCTGGCCAGATTGCCTGCTCTGGCTGATTCCATGCCTTGACCCGTCAAATATGCGGTCAGATCTTCTTCCCGCAGGGAATCAAATTTGATCACCTGACAACGGGAAATAATCGTTTCCAATAAATTATTCTCATCTGCTACCAAAATAATTACTGCGTATTCAGGCGGCTCCTCCAGTGTTTTCAGCAGTGCATTGGCAGCAGGCAGCGACAACAAATGAGCATCCTTTATGATCACAGCGCGGCGCCTTGCCCGATAAGGCTTTAATGCCAGCCAAGGTTCAATTTCATTGGTTACCTGCTCAATTCCGATCATGCTTTTTTTATCTGCTTTTTCTATTAATTTAAAATCAGGGTGGACTCCTTCCCGCCAATAGGCTTCACCCTGCGGGTCACTGCTGATAATTAAAGCTCTGGCAAACTCCAGGGCGGCTGTAAATTTACCTACCCCGGCCAATCCCCAAAAAAGATAGGCATGGCTTATATGACCACTTTGCAGCGCTCTCTGCAAGGGCAATACTGCCCTCTCCTGTCCTATAATGTTACTAAAATAATTCATGTTGCCACCTCGGAAGCATTCCCAAATGCCGCTTGAGATATCTCCAAAATCAAAAATTCTTTCCTTATACTATAATAACACAGACAAATGCTGCAAAGCTTTTTCGCGCAATTCAATGATGCTGGCTCCTCCGTCAAGCAACTTAATGCGATCAGGTTCAGCACGCTGCAATGCAAGGTATCCGATTCTGACCCGACTTTGAAACTCCAGCCCTTCTTTTTCCAGACGGTCAGGAACATCCTTGTTCCTTCTCTTCTGCCCCTCCTCAGGATCAATATCCAGCAACAGAGTCAGATCCGGCTTTAAGCCGCCTGTACATAATCGATTTAGCTCCTTGAGAAATTCTATGTCGAGCCCTCTGCCATAGCCCTGATAGGCAATGGTTGAATCCATAAAACGGTCCGCGATCACCATTTTACCTTCCTGCAAGGCAGGCAAAATCATTTCTTCAACCAACTGACTGCGAGAAGCTGCGTACAGGAAGGCTTCTGTACGAGGCGTAATCCCAACGTTGCGAACGTCCAGCAGCATATCTCTGATTTTCTCAGATACCTCAGTGCCCCCCGGTTCCCGCAATACAAGTATCTCGTATTTATCTTTCAAATAATCATGTAACTGTTCACGCAGCGTTGTTTTACCACAGCCATCAATCCCCTCAAGACTTATAAACTTTCCTCTTGCCTTCAATTTTTCACCGCCTTGCAACAAATTAATTTATTTTTGCCAATCGATTTTAGTCTATGACCAAAATATTATTTAGAGTTGGCTCTTCCGGTCCTTGAATGCGTGCGCCGGAATCAATCACATGATGAAGGTAAT